>JAISSH010000135.1 GCA_031273265.1 Treponema sp. | reverse complement strand
TCGATAGTGCCGATTGGCTTGCCGCCCTCGGCTATAACAAATTCTTTTAAGTCCTGATCGATTATGCCCGGTATTTCCTTGCGGTAAGTTTCAACCGCTTCTCGCGCCGAGGCAAACTGCCGCGCGGTTCCCAAAACGTGAGTCTGCCAGCCGCGATCTACCATTGACCAGTCCGCACCGTAACGATCCATAGTGATCCACATGCGCCCTCCGCCAGAGCCGATCTTCGCGTCAAAATTGCCGTCGCTCTGTTCCTTGAGGAACGCTTCAAAAGGATCGACATATTCAAGAGCGCTCGTCTCTCCAACGTCGCGCCCATCAAAAAGCGTGTGAACCCTCACGCGCTTAACGCCCTCTTTTTTTGCCTGCGCGATCATCGCTTTTAGATGATCAAGGTGGCTGTGAACATTGCCGTCCGAAAAAAGCCCCAGAAAGTGAAGGGTGGGAACGCGCCCCGCGCCGCTTTTCACATTGGCGATAACTTCCTTCCAAGCCTTGCCTTCAAACATCGCGCCCGTCTCAATGGATTTGTGAACCAGCGCCGCGCCCTGACTAAAAACCCGTCCGCAGCCCATCGCGTTGTGACCGACCTCGCTGTTGCCCATATCGTCGTCGGAGGGCAGCCCTACGGCTTTCCCGTGCGCCTTTAGCTTTGTATGCGGACTCTTTGCCGTAAACGCCGTCAAATGGTCCATTTTTGAATCGGCAACCGCGTCGCCTTCCTTGTATTTTCCGTAGCCGACGCCGTCCATGCTAACCAAAACCACCGGTCCGCGCCGTCCTTTCCACGAGGGATTTTTCTTCAGAGCTTCCATGTTTTTCTCCTTAATTTGTGATTATAGCATAAGACACAAATAAAACTCAACTAACTACCAATTTATAAATGTATGCTTTTTATCACAAATAAACTTCCACCGGTGTTTTTATGTCCTTTTCCGCAAACGCACGGCGAAGTGAAGAAGCGCGTTCTTCAAGATATGTTTCGGGCAGGGCGGAGGCTTTTGGGTCTTCGGGGGCTGAACGTGCCTTACCGTAAATTTGCACTTTGCGGATGCCGCCTTTTCCGCTTGCCGCAATTTCAGCTAACTCGCAGACTAAGGTTTCCCACGCACGCGCTTCGTCATCAGGCGGACGTTCGCCGTCTATAGCGCAGAGCATTGTCTGTATTGTGAAAGGGGCGCAAGTAGCAAATTCTTTTATCTTCGCGATAAGTTTTTCAAAGGGAATTGAGGAGCGGTTCATTTTTTGATACCAGCCTAAAGTGCCTGCGTCTAATTTGAGCCAGATGTTAAGAGAGGGAGAAACTGCTACCTGCGCGAGCAGGGAAAAAACCTGCGGCTGCAAAAGTCCCGCGCCGTTGGTAATTACAACTAATTCAGCGGAAGTGGCAATTTGTTCGCGCACAGTGCCTGCCAGTTTCAACGCATCGCCAAAAGCGGGGGAGAGCGTCGGCTCTCCGTTGCCTGAGAAACAGATGTCTTTTACCGGCTCGTTTTTTTTACGCGCTCTTTCAACAGCGGAGCGCAGGTCGCTTTCCATTTGCTCAAGGGAAAATTCCGCGTTACTCGAAAACGGAAACACCTCGCAATACGGGCAGTTAAAAGGACAGTTTTTTTTATCAAGGAAAAGGTTAATCCCTACCGAGAGACCGCCTGAACGCCGCGAATAAACGGGATACACAAGGAAGCCATTTTCGCGTTCGCGGTGGTTTAATATTGGAGCGAAAATAATTTGTTCATCTCTTTTTCTAAAAACAATAAATCTTTGACCAAAATAATTGATCATTGAAAAAAGCAACAATCCGGTAAACAAGGCAGCGTTGTCGCGTATTACATTAGATTTGTTAACAAGTATGGCGCTTAACGCGGTCAACGCCAGTTTATATGAAATAAAGTAAGAAATAGCTATCATCGTGAAATATCCGGCGATTATAAACAAAGACCATCTTTTTACCTTGAATGTCCAATGTTTGTTGATTAAAAAACCAATAATGCCCGCAAGCGTTTCATTGGCGGCTGATGAAAACCAGTAGCCAAATCCCGCGACATTGTACAATAAAAACATTATGGTTAGACCAGCGATCGTATTGATGATGCCTGTAATGAAAAATTTTAATAAAACACGATCAAAAATCATTGTCCGTCCCATATTTTAGATAATACTGCCGCTTTACAAGAATCCATTGATGAAGACGGATATTCCGAAAAGCAGAAAATAGCTTTTGCGAATCAAGAATTTGAAATAAAAAATGGAAAAAGTCTTTTTCCTACTTTTTCTTTCTTCCCGTTGCTTTGCCTGCACTTGGGGCTTTTTTGGGCTCTGACCGATCAAGCGCGGAAGCGGGAAATGTCCCTTCTTGATACGACTTGCAGTCTGAAAACCACGCCGTTGTAATGATCTTTGTTTCCTCATTGATAGCCTTAACTACCATTTGCGGACTGCCTGGAAGCGCAGTTACTACCACCAAATCCCCAATAAGTCTTTCTGTCGCTCTTACACTCATTTTTTATCCTCATTTTACGTCGCGCAAGCGACGATTTTAATCAAAGTCTCAGCAACGCTGAGATACAAACTCACTTTACGCCGCTTTTAGCGGTAATGACAATCATAGTCTCCGCGAAGCGGAAACAATACTCCCGCTAATAATACCATGTTTTTAAAACTTTTGACAAGTCAATAATTTATACATGACAATTTAACTAATAATATATTTCAATCGCTCCTTTTCAAAATATCAATTTTTTCGTTATAATTAATATTGATGCAGTTTCGCTCAACTAAGTCAAAATTACCCCTTGTCTCTTATAAAGAGGCTGTGCTTAGCTGCCTGCCGGATGACGGGGGGCTTTATGTTCCCGATCAGACGGCTGATATACGGCAGTTTCTGTTTCAAATGAACGAAAAAACCAGTTTTAACGATATGGTGGCGATTGTCGCGCCGTCGATTTTAGAGGGGGGGCTTAACCCCATTTCCGCTTCAAAGGTCGCGGCAAGCGCCTACAATTTTCAGCCTGAATTGATCCGGCTAAACGAGGGGCTTTCCCTGCTCAACCTGTACAATGGACCGACAGGGATTTTTAAGGATTTCGGCATTGCCTTTCTGTCCGCGATTCTTGAAGAGTTTATAAACGAGGGCGAAAAAGCGATGATACTTTCCGCGGCGAGGGCTGATACCGCCGTGAGCATGGCTCATGCTTTTAGCGGGAGAAAAGGCATCTCGCTTGTTTTGCTTTATCCGTCGGGACAAATACGCGGTCTTGATCCTTCGGCTTTTGTGCAAAACGGCGGGAACATTATTCCAATTCAGGTAAAGGGGACATTCGACGACTGCCAGCGACTTGTTGTCGAGACCATAAATGACCGTGAATTTTCACAGCGTTACAAAGTTACAAGCGCGAATACAATAAACGCCGGAAGGCTTTTACCGCAGGTTTTTTACTATCTCTACGCTTTCATTCAGCTTAAAAATGATCTTAGCGAAGATTTGATTTTCAGCGTGCCGTCGGGAAATTTCGGCAATTTGATTGCGGGTCTCTACGCGTGGAAATTCGGGATGCCCGTTAACGGTTTTATCGCCGCCATGAACATAAACAACTCTTTTGGCGATTATATACTCGGAAAAACTTTCAAGCCAAAACCGCTTGTTTCCACCAATTCTCCCGCGCTGGACGTGAGCGTTCCCCTGAATTACGAGCGGCTTGCGTCTTTTTACGAAGAAGCTCCCGCTGTTATGCGCAACATGGTATATCCTTCGTCTATTGGCGATGATTTGACTTTGCAGACTATGGAAGCGGTCTATAAAAAATACAATGTCCATATCGATCCCAACACCGCTGTCGCGTTTGCGGCGGCGCAGAAAGTAATCGCCGAACGCGAATGGAATTGCAACGCGCATACTGTGGTGTTAGCTACCGGGCATCCGGCAAGGGAAGCGAGCCTTGCGGAGGAAACCGCCGGTACGTCCATTGATGTGCCGCGCTCTCTTTTGGCGTTGAAAAAAAAGTGCGAACCGGTCGCCGTTATTTCTCCACAGCTTGAAACTCTTGAAAGCGCGATCGCAAGTTGTTTTTAACGAACGGAGAATGTTATGAGAAGATTTATTTTTTTGACGGTCTTATTTTTAATGTTGTTACCGGGTTTTTCCGCAGCGCAGGAAAGCGATGACGGATTGTCGGAAGAGGTAATTGCGGACGAACAGACAATTGAAGATTCGCCTAAAGCGGAAAAAACTACGCCGGATACTGTTACATCCGCCAGTTATGTTATGGTCAGACCAAAAGATGAAATGACCTTTATTCAAAAACTTGGTATGACGGTGGCAATAATAGTTGTTCAAGCGCTGTTGATCTGGCTTATATGGCATTTGTTCAAACGGTTGAACATTAATCTGGAAACATCGGGCAAGGATAAAATAAAACCGCTTACAATTCGTAAATTCAAGATTTTTTCAACATTACAGATTATCGAGATTATAGAAGTTTTTCTGCGAATACTGAAATATGTGATCACTGCCGTTCAACTTATTCTGACTATACCAATTATTTTCAGTTTTTTCCACGCTACCAGAGACCTTGCCTCGACGCTGTTTGGCTATATATTGGACCCTATAAAAGATATAGCTTTAAACGCCGTCAGATATATCCCAAATCTATTTAAAATAGTCATAATTGTTCTTATCACCCGTTATGTGCTGCGCGGGTTAAAATTTTTCTCAGGGCAAATTGCCAGGGGTAGACTGGTGATACCTGGCTTTTATCCAGATTGGGCGGAGCCCACCTTGAAAATTTTACAGGTGCTCCTTTGGGCTTTTACAGTCGCGGTTATTTATCCTTATCTGCCGGGTTCGGATTCCAAAGCGTTTCAGGGTGTTTCGGTTTTTATCGGTGTAATTTTTTCACTTGGCTCTTCGACTGCTATCGGCAACCTTGTCGCGGGTTTTGTAATTACCTATATGCGTCCGTTTAAAATAGGCGACCGCGTTCAAATAAAGGAGATAACCGGCTTTGTAGTTGAAAAAAATTTGATGGTAGTGCGGCTTAAGACCCATAAAAATGAATATGTGACGTTTCCCAATTTAATGATTCTGGGTTCAAACATTATCAACTACAACACTTCGTCGGACGAGGACGAAGAAGGTCTCATCATTTTCGCGGAGATTACATTCGGTTACTCAACGCCATGGCAGACAATTCACGATATTTTAATAAATGCCGCTCTTGCCACAGACCATGTTCAAAAAACCCCCAAACCGTTTGTGCTTCAGACAAAGATGGATGATTTTTACGCGTGTTATCAGATTAACTGTTATACGAAGGATGTCAGCAAAGTTCCCCTTATCTATACCTTGCTTTATGAGAATATCCAGAATGGTTTCCGCGAAGCCGGTTTGGACATGACAGCGGCGCATTTCAGAGTTATTTCAAAGGGATAACAGGTGTTGTAATTGGGGGTTTATCGTACTATAATGAAACTAATGAGAGAGAAATTTTGAAAAAGTCGTGTTTTTTGCTGATGTTGCCCGTCCTGTTAATCATGGGATGTATAAGTTCGCCTGTGCGGGAACAGACTCTCAACCCCAATGAGGAAACCGGCGGAAGCGATTTCGCCGAGACGCGCCCGCGTGTTCTTGACAGGAGCGAACTTACAGTTGTCTTTTCCAGTCATGATGTCGAGTTGGATTTCCGAAAATCCTACATGGCAAGCGAGGCGCAGCTTTTTACCGCGATTTATGAGGGGCTCTTTTCTTACCATCCGTTTACTCTGGAGCCGGTTCCGGCAGCGGTTGAAAGATGGGAGCTTTCCGAAGACAAGAAACAGTGGACATTTACCATCAAGCAGAGAGCGCGTTTTTGGAACGGCGATCCTGTAAGAGCGGAGGATTTTCGCGCCGCGTGGATTTCGCTTCTTGAACCGGAGCGTGAATCCCCATATTCAAGTTTGTTCGATATTATCGAAGGCGCGCACGATTTCCGCAACGGCATTGAAAAAGACAGCGAGAAAGTAGGCATCCTCGCTCCCGACGAGAAAACTCTGGTTGTAAAGCTCAATTCTCCCGCGTCGTTTTTTCCCGCGATGTTATGCCATCATTCATTCAGTCCAATTCATCCTTCCATGCTGGAAAAAGATTTGTGGTCCCCCGCCAAAGGGGAGAGAGGCTGGATGCCGCCCATTTCCAACGGTCCGTTCCGCATCGACTCGATGGATGAAAGTAAAATCGTTTTTATGAAAAACGATTATTATTGGGAAAGGAGGCGGGTATCTCTTAACAAAATTAATGTTAAATACACAGAAACCGCTGATGAGGCTTCGGCTTTATGGAATTCAGGCGAAGCCAGATGGATTTCAGGCGATGTAAACATTGACGCCCTGACCGACCACTCCGGTATTCAGCTTAATGTCATGTTTGCGACGCATTATTATTATATTCGCTGCGCGGACAAGCCGTGGAATGATTATAGAATCCGCCGCGCCATGATTCTTGTTTTGCCGTGGGATGAAATTCGCAGCGGACATAGACTTCCCGCCAAAACTTTAATTTTCCCTATTACCGGTTATCCAGAAGTTGAAGGAATAACCGAAACCGATTATGAAGAAGCCGAAAAGCTGATGACGGAAGCGGGTTACGCGGATGGAAAGGGAATGCCGGAGCTTGTTATACGCCTAACGCCTTCGCGTGAAGCGGCGCGTATCGGCGGACTTATGGCGGGCGCATGGAAAGAAAAACTCGGACTCAATGTAAGGGTGGAAATTATTCCTTACGATAGATATTTTCAGTCGATGAAAGAAAGCGGCTATATCATCGGCTCTTCCACATGGATTGGCGATTTTGCCGACCCTTACACTTTTTTGCAGATGTGGCGGCGCGATTCAAATTTGAACGATGCGCATCACGATGACGCCGAGTATGAAGCGTTGATAGAAAAGTCCATGCTTGAAGAAGGAGACGCCCGCCTTGCCACGCTTGCGGACGCGGAAAAACTTCTGTTGGACAGGGGAGCGGTACTGCCCATCTCTTACAGTCCGGCTCTTAATATTGTAGATATTGGTGAACTGGAAGGGTGGTTTCCAAACGCGCTTGATATTCACCCTTTCAAATATATTTCTTTTAAAATCTTCCGGACTCTTCCCGGAGTCGCAATGGCAAAATGACGCGCGCCGGTATTGGGTATGATCTGCACCGCTTGATAAAAGGAAGACGCTTCCTGCTGGGCGGCGTTGAGATTCCTTTTTCAAAGGGAGAAGACGGACATTCGGACGGAGACGTTCTCGCTCATGCCGTCTGCGACGCGCTCCTTGGCGCATCGGGGCTTGGCGACATAGGCGAGTTGTTCCCGCCTGACGATCCCGCTTGGAAGGACGCGGACTCAATGACGATTTTGCGTAACGTGTTTGTGCGCGTAAAACAGGCGGGCTGGCAGCTTGTCAATCTTGACTGCGTGATAGTCTGCGAAAAACCGAAAGTTCTGCCTTACAGGGACGTTATTCGCAATTCTCTCGCTGAGGTTTTGGAAGCCTCCCCCGATAAAGTTTTTCTTAAAGGCAAGACGGCGGAAGGGCTGGGGTCTGTGGGCAAGGGAAAAGCTGTCGAAGTTATGTCTGTGTGTCTTTTGGAAAGACCATGAAAAAAGCTAACGCCGTAAGAATCAAATGGGACGCAATCTTTACCGCTCTTGAAAAATGGCGCGAAAACCTTCAAGCCGACGATCCTTCTGTGAATACCGTCGCCGAACACTACCGCCGCGAACCGTGGGCGGTGCTGGTTTCCACCATTATAAGCCTGCGTACCAAAGACGATGTGACTCTTGCCGCGTCCGAGCGTCTTCTTGAGAAAGCCGGCAGTCCTTCGCGGCTGAACGCGATGAAAGAGACAGTAATCGCGAAATTGATCTATCCCGCCGGTTTTTACCGGAACAAGGCTGCGTCCCTAAAAAAAATCGCCGCTATACTGCTTTCGCAATACGGCGGCAAAGTTCCCTCATCAATGGACGACTTGCTTTCCCTTCCCGGTGTCGGCAGAAAGACAGCCAATCTCGTTTTAACAGAAGCTTTCGATCTTGACGGTTTATGCGTGGATATTCACGTTCACCGTATTTCAAACCGTTGCGGCTGGCTTTCCAGCAAGACTCCGGATGAAACTGAAATGATATTAAGGGAAATTCTCCCTCTAAAATACTGGAAACGGATCAATTATCTGCTTGTTCTTTACGGACAGAAACTTTGCCGCCCTGTGAGTCCTTTTTGTTCGCGTTGCGTGATTGAGAAATACTGTGCGCGTAACGGCGTGGAAAAGTCAAGATAAGAAATGAGGAATGTGAAAAACATCCCTCACTTCCCATTCTTGATTTACTTTCTTCGCTTTCCGCCGGATTTGCCAGCTTTTGAAATGCCCTTGAGCATTCTGGCTAATGTTTTGTTATTAGCGGCTTTGTCAAGATCGTATTTCATCTGCGTCAAAAGCCAGAATTCCGGTTTTGTGCCGAAAAATTTTGCAAGACGAACGGCGATGGATGTTGTGATCCTGCTTTTGTCAAGACTTATAAGCCTTAACGCTGTCTGACTGCACTTGATTTCCTTCGCAAGCCTGTTGCAGTTAAGCCCATGCTTGTCAAGTAAATTCAAGAGCAGTGATCCAGGTGTTTGTTTTGTTTTTGCCATGATAACTCCTAAAAATAAAATATTCTTAAAATAAAATATAATATATATATTATTTTTAATCCAGTCCTTTTTACGTTATTTTTTCCTTTTTCCAGATGTTTTTTTTGTCTTTTTTTCCATTAAAAAGCAAATGTTCCTTAAAATCGGCATAAATAAGCGTTTGTATAGCAATATTATAATTGCCGTCTATATCCCGCGCACGGTGCGCGTCTGATGTGATTATGACAGGAACGTTCATTTCGCGGAAAAAACGCAGAAATTGCGGGGAAGGATACACGTCGCGCGTTGTTTTTCGGTTAATCCCGCCTGTGTTGACTTCGACCACAACGCCGGATTGCGCGGCAATACGGGCGATTTCCCTCTGGCGGCAGGATTCGCTTTCCTCCGTCCAGTAATTTTTATTCTGAGTGTTTTTCCTGATAAGATCCGCGTGTCCTAAAATGTCAAAACCGCCCATCGCAGTCATTTCCGCGACCGCGTCATAATAATAATTCATAAGCGCCTGCGCGTCGCCGCCGAAAGCTTCATTCAGTCCGTTTGTAAATTCTTCCCGCGAGCCGTCTACCGTGAACGGTTTCGCGCCGTTTGGGTGGACAATGTAATGTACGCTGCCGATGATATAATCGGGATTTGCCGCCTTAATGTCGCTGTCCAGAGGCGAGCGCAAACCCTTGATATAATCAACTTCAAACCCAAGAAAAACTTCCAATTTTCCCTGCCAGCGTTTTTTTGCTGCGAGCACCTGTTCAACGTATTCATCAATGCGCTCGTCTTTCATGTTCCAAAAGCTTTCTATTCCTGTCCTGCCGGTGACAGGCGCGTGGGAGCTGAACCCGATGGCGAACAATTTTTTTTCATACGCGGCGCGGCACATTGTTTCTATATCGTCCTCTCCGTCGCAGAATACGGTGTGGGTGTGCATGCAGGAAAACTGGGGCTTTGTTTCGCTCATTTTTTTGACTCCTTTTTGATTGGGGATAATTCGGCGAGTAATGCGCCGCTTTTTGCATCGCGCCCGGCGTTAGCGGAAAAGACCGGCGCAACAAGGCTTCCCGAAACAATTTTTTCTATGCGGCTTTTTTCTCCTGTTAAAAGAACGAGTCCGCGCGAACAGCAGCCGTAGCGTCCAAAGCGGTTGTTAGGCAGAGGGAAGGCGTCGGAGATGATTCGCGCTTCGCCTGAGTCCGGCGGCTTTGTGTTACCCGCCAGCAGAAAACTGAATACAAGCCGTTCCTTCGGGATTCCGGCGGAGGAGGAAAGGCGGTGGAGTTCTTTTGGAGCTTCGGTGGTTTCAAAGGCAAAGTGACACCAGCGCTTTTTTTTGCCGGACAGGGGACAGGCGGCTGTGTGGGAACATGGCGATAATGGCGGACGCCCAAGTTCCAAAAAAGCGTTTCGTAAAAAAGCGATGAACTTTCCAGATTGGGGAACTCCCGGCTCAACGGTCAAAATGCGTCCGTCCGCCGAGGCTTGCGCGTGAACGATTCGCGCGATATTTTCAGCCGCGCGCCGCAAACCTTCCGTGTTGCTGTGCGGCAGGTCTTCATATGCTTCGTTAAACATATTTACAGCGCAAACAAGCGCGGCGTTTTTTTTCTTGCGCGTAACGTCCGCCCGCCTGACGTTGATTTCTTCCCGCGCAAGTTTAATTTTCCATGGACTGTCTGTGCCCGCGCTGACAGCCGCAAAGAATTTCTTCCCCGCTTCAAGCGCGGCGGCGCTGCGGTCTATGCAGTGAAATTCCAGCGGAACTGCGCGTAATTCGGGGCGGGCGATCCAGAGAGCCGAAACAAACGTGAGAGGTCCGCTTCCCAGATCGAGGATTTCACTTCCCGCGCAAAGGTTAAGATCGAGGGCGGGAAGCAGGCGGCACAGGCGATAGAGATTCCACGGCAGAAAATAGTACAGATAGGCGGATAGAAAATTCGGGCGGTTTAGGTATGAAAGAGATCGGCTGCCCCTTTCGCCTGTGAGGAGGCGGGAAAGCTCCGCTATATGAGAGGGCAGTGTGCGGCGAAAACGTTCCGGTATGGGAAATGTTTTTTCGATCAACGCGGGAATGGAGTTTAATATTTGACGCGATTGCGGCGGCAGTGTATTAAAAAATGAACGCATATCTTTCTTTAATATTTAGAAAATCCAGCCGACGCTTAATCTTGGCCTTAAAAGCCCGAAAGAATCCTGACTGTAATAATACGAAAAATTCGCTCCGGCTTCAACAAAAAAACTTTTATATAAAAAATACAAATATGACAATCCAAAATTGAAGTGAAAGAGTATAGCATCGTCATTAATTAAGCCGTCATTGTTCATCGTACCTCCAACGCCCAGTCTGACTGTAACGGACATTTTCTTGTACATAAACTGTTTTTGAAAAGCAAAGTTAAGATCGAACTCCGCGCAAAAATCTCCGTTTCCGCCGTCGGAAAAATCTTTAAAAGTAGACATGGCGTCCATTGAAAAAACCGATACCGCAAGCTCCAAGCCGCCGTTGAAACTGCTCCTCGCGGAAGATATGACCTCAAAACTCAGTCCCATGCCCCCAATCGAAAAATGTTGATCCATGAAGATTTTCGTTTCTCCTAAAACGGGAACCACCGGTATCCATGATATTTTCAGAAAAATATCCAGCGGTTTACGGTATGCGATTGAAAATCCTCCCGTTGTTATTTCCGGTACGCCAGGATTTTTAACGTGAATTTCATATTCTCCGGAAACCAGCTTGAGATCATCAAAGGTTAATTTTACCCGTTCTTTGCTGATAACAGTTTTTTCAATTGGATAAATGCTTAAGCCTGTCGTTTTTTGCAGGTATATTTCCGATTCTTCCAGAAGGTTGTTTCCGATAATCTCCAACTCTTTAACGCCATATCTGTCCAGAAAAAAAACAACGGGATTAAATTTCACTATAGACGGGATATAAGCCGCTTTTACCTCAAACGCCTTCCATTCGGAGCCTTCGGCGTTCTGTCCCAGCAGATTGAGAGGGACTACACGGTAACGATAATCTCCAGCCGCCAAAGAAACATTAATTAACAGTTCTTCCGTCCTTTCGCGCAGCACTTCCGTATATTCCCCGCCGCGTTCTCTTCTTTCAATTATTACTTCGTAATCTATGGCGTGTTCATTACCGGTCCATGATAGGCGCTGGAAAAAACGCGGCGAAGCGCCGCTTGTATCAAAAAAATAATTTTCATCCTGCGCGTACAAAAACGGCATGACGGAAAACAGAAAAAAAATCGCGATGCCCCTGCGGATAAACAAGCTGTTAGAAACCATATAGGACACCCGGATCTCCTGTCTGTGCACGCGGCGGTGGGACATTCAGCGCGAAATTGCTTTCGCCTGGCTGCCCGCGCCGTTCAATTATTTTTTCAGAGTTAACGTACACCGCTTCTACCTGCCACAGGTATTCACCGTCAAGGCTAAGCAGTGTGAGATCGTTAAAAGTAAAATTTGTCCTATCCAGCGGTTCTGTTTGTAAAATTTGATTCTGAGCCGAAGGGGTTCTATTGAAAATTGTAAGTATATAGGAATTGGCGCCTTCCACAGCCGACCAACTGAAGACAATGTTCCTCTGCTGTCTGAGCTGTTCGGCTCCGATACGGTATCCTTTTTGCGGCTGAAGATTTTCAGGCGCGGCAAGGAGGGTAACCGATGACACTCTCAACTGTCTGGGTCCATCGGCAATTATTTGGCGTCCGTCTCTTGTAAACGCTTCTACCGTCCAATACCACAGCCCTTCCGCGAGCGTGTTGACTGTAACCGTGCGCCCCGGGTTCGGTATTTCCACAACGGCGCGTCCGACGGCGGGATTTGCGTTACGCGAAATTAAAAACCTTGATCTTGCCACTTCTTCGGATGTTTCCCAGCGGAAAATTGTCGGTTCTCTTTGAGCGGTTTGAATCGGCAGTACCGTCCCCGGTGCGGGCGACAGCAGCGAAAGGCGCGGTGAAGACGGCGTCGGCGTTTCCTGAACTGCCGGCGTTACAGCCAGCGTCGCGCTGGACGCCGTCCTTCCAATAACCGCCGATACGGGAACAATTTCGCAGCCCGAACGAATCAACGCGTCCAACAGCAGATCGATGCGCTGGTACAGATATTCGCTCCTGCCGCCGTAAACCAGTCCAAGTCGGACGGGCACGACGGCTCCGTCTTTTTTCTTATCTATAATCTGCTCGACTATTTCGCAGGCGCTTGCATCGCGTAGGTTGAGTTTTAGCATATCTTCTCTGGACAGCCAATCGCCGGGGTCAATATCCCTTCTTACTGTGGTATATCCCGAATACGCCGCCGCCGCGTTTATTGAAGCGCCGGAGCGGAAAAACGGCGGATGCCACAACAGTGAAAGCTCTCTTCCGGTAGCGCGGAAAAATTCATCTTCGTTACGCGCAAGACCCTGCTCTATGTACTGCGAACTTACAATGTAGCGCGTATCCGAAAGATCTATTGGCGCGTAAAAAAGAGAGGCGGTTTCATGACCGGCTCTTGCTATCACGGATGCCGCCTGATTGTTTCTGCGGATAAAATCCCCGTTAAGAAAGAAGGTCGCTTTTATGTTCAAACGGCGCAGAGCTGCCAGCGTCTTCGTTAAACCGGTATCGTCGTCATAAAGGTCAAAGCAAAGGGCGATTCGCATCTGCCTTTTTGCGTCATAAGCTTTGTTTTCGGTATGTTTTGAAACAATCGATACCGTTCCGACATTGTCGATATTGCGTATCATCGGGATATTTTTAAACGGTCCCGAAGACCGGGTTTCAAGAAAAACGCGGTAGTAATCGGAAGAAAGCGAGACTGGACGCATTTGGGGATTACTTACGGATACCCAAGGGCTTCTTCCGCCGCTTGTTGCATACCATTCGCTTCCGACTCTTGCCAGTATCCGCGAGTCGCCGCGCGATGACTGTTCAAAACCGAATTCATTCGCGCCCGCAAGACATATTTTTCTGCGCGTCAATTCGCCTGAAACATTGATCCCTTCGATAAACCTGACGCTTCCGGCTGCTATTTCCCTGTTGTTGATCCACGCGCAGGAAAGAAACGACTCCCCGCTTATTTTCTGGATTATCCGCCAATTAGCGTAGTCCCAAATTTCAAGTCCGTTCTGTCCCCAGAAGACAACCTTTGTTCCGTCGGGCGACAACGCGCAGTTTGAGGACAATGGAATATTTGCGGTAGTTATTGCTTTCGCCGATTTTCCGTTAATCTCGTAACGCCACACCGCCGCTTCATTCCCGGAGGAAGAAATAACCGTCAATATTTCCGTTCCCGGAAACTGTGAAGAAGACCACAGTACGCCGATCTTTTCCGTTGCCGAGGGAAGCGTCATGTGGGGAAGAATCGAATTGTTATTTTGATTTGCGCCTAACAGAAAGAGGAAAAGATTTTTCCCCATTTTATTTATCAGTATTGAACCGGAGTTAGGTGAAATCCAGAAACGGTCGAAAGTTGAATCAAATTCAAAAGGCAATACCCCGGTGACGGCGCCAAGGGAAAGAAAATCGCCGTAAATTGTTCTTGTAAAAAGTTCCGTGCGCGTTACGCAGTATAGGGTATTTCCAAGAAAATAATAAAATTCTCCCTGACTGCCCCAAACGCCTGAGTTAATCCACCCTGGTCCTATATGTCTGAACTTTTCATCCGCTATTACTTTGAAATCGTGAATGATGGGGAAGTAATAAAGGTTTCCTCCCTTTGAATAGACAAAGATGCGCGAATCGGGACTCCAGCGTGCTGGAAAATCCTCCGCCGGAAGTTCGATCTTTTCGCTGATGAGCCACTTTTCGCCGCTTGCCATATCCGCGATAAACAAGTTTCCGAAAGCGGGGCTTGTGGGCTCCACATAAACAAGCCAGCGCCCGTCGGCGGAAGCGGCAAACCCTTCGGTCTTTCCCTTTAACGGCACGCTTCCGGTCGCGAATGAAGGATATCCGGGAAGCGGCGAAGGGAGCCCCCCGGCTGAAGGAATACTTACCGCTCCTAATTGACCGAGAGCCAGAATCGACCTTCCGCCGTCTACTATTTCAAGCTTTTCAGGATAAGCGGTCAGTTGTTGGATTGACAATCCGGGAAGCCGGGAAATGAAGAGCGACCGTTGTGATTCAAATTCCGCCCTGAACAGAAGCTGGTTCTCGGAAAGGTTCAAGCCGTCAAAGCTTATTCCAAAAAGACTGAAAGCCCCTGCGGTGAGAAGGATAACAAAAAGGAATTTCCGGCATTTCATTAAAATTTCCTGTTTCTATGGGATAGGAAATCGTCCAATTCCCGTTCCAAACAGGAAAGACGTTCTTCCATTTTTTGAATTCGCTTAATTGAGTGCTTAATCTGCCGATCCATCAATTTTTCGCATGCGTTATCAACAACTTCGCTAAACGAGGTTAAATCTGAATTTTCAGCCTCACCGCTAAGAGGCGAAGGTTGCCCCCCTGTCGCAGCCGCGTATTTTTCACCGAGTATCATATATTAATTATAGATTTTTTAACGGACAATTTCCACAGATATTTCCTGCGGTTTTCCGGAAATTTCATCCGCTTCCGCCCTTTCAAAGGCGCGAATATAGGTAAAAACCGCAAGAAATGCCAGAAGAATCAGTAATAATTTACGCATAAAACCTCTCCATAAACGCTTATTTTAACAGATCAAGCGGATTAACCAGCTTGTTGTTTTTGTCGTAAATGCTGAAGTGCAGATGAGAGCCGGTGCTGTAGCCGGTATTGCCGACTTCTCCGATTTTTTTCCCCTGCATTACCTTGTCGCCCTGTTTTACCGAAGACGAATTAAGATGACCGTACAGGGTTTTATAGCCGTTGCCGTGGCTTATGATGATGTGTTTCCCGTACAGCCAGTTTTCGCTCACCACGGAGACAACCCCGTCCATCGCCGCCATGACTGTCGCGCCTGTATTTCCCCTTAAATCAATTCCGGTATGGAAACCCAGTTCCCCGCTTATTGGGTCCTTCCTCATTCCGAATTTGCTGGTAATGTATTTACCATGAACAGGGTAGATAAACAGCTCTCCAAGGCTCATTCTCAGGTCTATATCGTTCATCCGCGCGCCGGGGATAAAAATCGTTTCCCCAATTTTTATTATGTCGCTTTTTATATCGTTGACATCAAGAATGACTTCCAGCGGTACGTTAAAAGACGCTGAAATCTTTGAAAGGCTGTCGCCTTTTTTTATCGTATATGGAATGCCGTCAATATTCGGCACGCGCAAAACGGCTCCTTCCTGCAATGTTCTGGCGTTGCGGATTTCGTTGGAAGCTATGACCGCGCCGACGGAAACCCCGAATTTTTTGGCGATTACAGAGACAGAATCGCCCTTTTGCACCTTGTATTTCTGCCATTTAAAGGTTACGAGCCGTTCTTCTTCTGGAGCGATTGAAACTGCGGCAATTTTACTGGATGCCTTATCAGTTTCAACTTTTTCAGTTTCAGCTTCACTAGCCGCGGTTTTTTCAACTGAGGTTGTTTCAACTTTTGCTGGTATAGACGGGTTATCCCTCTCAGGGAGCTGTAACGAAGGCGTAATGCCGGAAATTCCAGTCGCGGCGTAACGCAGTGTTTTTTGACCGGGATTTTCATCTTCGGAAGGCGTAAAAGCGTACTTTTCCGGCATATTTATATTTAAATTTTCCCATTTTAGAGCGGTCAGGGCTATTAAAAGCGTTCCGGCGACAACCGCGATGGTCGCGAATGAAGGGATTGGAAAACTGAAACCGCTGCCGCGCGGTTTTTCCTGCCTTCCGCGCGAATTTGTCTGGCGCAAAGATTGAGACCTGCCCTGTTTGGCAAGCCGGTCAATGGACGCAAACATTGAAACAGGCTTTCCCTTTCTGGAACGTACCGGATTTTGGCTGAAATGGCTCATAAATCCCGAATTAAAACCTGCCGATTTAGTATTATGACTTGATGATGACGTACTGCGCGCACTGCAACCGCGCTTTGCGACGCGTTGATTGTCTATTATTGCTCCCATATAGGGTTTATCGACAAAAAAGGCAATTGGGATTATATATGAATGGAAGAAAAGCTGTTTTGTTGGCTCTTGCCGTCTCGCTGGTATTAAAATTTTTTCTATTTGAATTTATGATAGCTCAGGGACATTCAATGGAACCGGCGATTAAAAACGGCGCTGTTCTTGTTATCAACCGTTTAAGGTACGGTCTGCGGCTTCCCTGGCGGCAAAATTATCTTGTCAGGTGGGCGAAGCCCAAGGAAGGAGAAGTGGTGGTTTTCTATACTCCTTCGGGAGAATTGGCTGTAAAACGATGTTCCGAGCCGGTTGACGGCGGCGTTTTTTTCGCCGAGGGGGACAATAGAACCGACTCTTACGATTCGCGCTCGTACGGACCGGTTCCAGTTGATAATATTGTCGGGAAGGTATTGGGATATTAGATGAATCTGAAACGACGTTATTATGTCATTTTCTCATGTTTTATCATCTTTACAGTATACCTGCTGGCGCATTACTGTATCCTCATGCTGAGGGGAAAGCCCTCTTCTCTTACCCGTCCGTCCGCCGGTTTTAACGAGCGCGGCTCTATTTTAGATAGAAACGGACGTTTTCTCGCGCTTCAAATCAGGTTTGCGGACGTGTGTATCTGGCGTCCTTCAATTAACGATATCGAAGTTTTGTCGAATGAACTTGCTCCAATTCTTGAAATGTCCTCAACCGAAATCCGCGAAAAGATAAATTCCTCTGAATCCAACTTTCTGTACTTAAAAAGACAAATTGAAGATTCATCTGCCAGACGACTCAGCGCCGTGCTTGATGAAAAAAAAATCAGCGGAGTGCTGGTTCAGCCAATCGTTGGGAGGTTGTACCCTGAAAAAAATCTTGCCAGTCAGGTTATTGGTTTTGTGGGAGACAGAAACAGGGGTCTTGAGGGAATCGAATATGCCTTTAACGATACACTCGACGGAGTTGGAAATGACGGCAAAGGTTCGCAGGTTGTTTTAACCATAGACACTTATGTACAGCATATTCTTGAAAGAATCGCGTTAAAGACAATGAATGAAACAAGAGCGGAAGCGGTGATGCTTCTCGCTATGGATCCGCGTTCGGGCGACATTCTCGGCTCCGCTTCGCTTCCCGGTTTTGATCTGAACAATATCCGCGAGTCCAACGAGATCAGCCGCATGAACCGCCCAGTTATCTGGGCTTATGAACCGGGTTCGGTATTCAAAGTTTTTTCCATTGCGTCTTTGATCGATTCGGGGGCAATTTCTGAAAATTCCGTTTTTAACTGCAACGGCGTTTATGTAACAAACAGCGGCATCAGGATCAACTGTCTCGGCGCCCACGGCAGAGTTACCGCGAGGGAGATAATTATTCATTCGTGTAACGCGGGAGCCGCCTATGCTTCCGACAATATCAACAGCGGCGCGTTTTATCAATTATTAAACAATTACGGTTTTGGTCAGCGAACCGGCGCAGGCAGTCCCGGAGAAACAGCCGGCTATCTTGTGCAGAGCGAACGCTGGTCTGATCGGTCAAAACCCACTTTGGCGATGGGGCAGGAGATCGCGGTTTCCGCCTACCAGATGCTTCAAGCAGCTTCCGCCGTTGCCAATGACGGCGTGCTGGTTCCGCCAAGAATTGTGTTGAAAATAATTTCACCTGACGGCAGAACGGAAACAGAGTGGGAAAACGGCGAAGGACGCAGGATACTGAAGGCGGAAACCGCAAGAGCTATGCGTTCCTACATGGTGGACGCGGCTTCTAGTATCGGAACAGGCTGGCGCGCCTCGGTTGAAGATATGTCCCTCGCCGTAAAAACAGGAACCGCCCAGATTATCGATCCCGCTACCAAAAGATATTCCGATACCGACTTTATCGCCAGTTGTATTGCCCTGCTTCCCGCCGAATCGCCATCGCTCATTTTGTACCTTGCGATCATAAAACCAAAAGGCGAAATTTTCGGCGGCAGAATCGCCGCGCCCGCAATCCGCGAAGCGGCTGAATCGCTTATCGACTACCTCGGTATTCCGCGCGGGCGCAATCCGCAGATAAACCATCCTTCTTCGATAAACATTCCCTCAAGCCGCCTTCCCGCTATTCAGGGCAGTATTCCCGATTTTACAGGCATTTCCAAGCGCGTGCTTATGCCTCTCCTGTTACGCGATGATTTGAACGTGGAAATTCGCGGCGACGGCTGGGTGCGCCGCCAGTCGCCTCCGCCGGGAACTCCGGTTACGGGCGGAATGACTGTCATTCTGGAACTGGAATAACTATGAATTCAGACGCCGGGATTTGGGAAAAAAATAAGGAAATTCTGCTTCAGCATTACGGCGGACTGTGCGAAGAACTGTTAGCTGAAGAAACTGCCGCTTGCGGCGACGGACTTTCTCCTGAAGACATTAAAATTGAAACAACGCAGACAGGAGAGCCTTCGCTCTGTGTTAAAGGAATTTATGTTCACTCGCCGCGCGATCCGGCAAGGGAAGGGCAGCGTCTTGTTGAAGCCGCCGGGCAGGGAAGCGGACCTGTTGTCATTCTTGGTTTTGGTTTGGGGTACGCGGCGCAGGCTGCCGCCGCCAAACCGGGGCGTCCTGTTATTATCGTTGAAAAATACAAAAAACTGCTGTTAAAAGCTTTTGAACTTAGGGATTTCAGTGATTTTTTACTGAAAAACAAGGTTATTTTTGTCATCGGCGGAACAGGGGAGGGGATCACAAGCGCGCTCGGCATAGCTGACGAACTTGTTTTAGCAAGCCGATCCGAAAAGTCTGATTCGTCCGGCGATGAAAAAAACGCCTGCTCCGTTATCCGCAACAGGGCGTTGATCGGCATTGATGAACAGTGGTACAAGGCGGTAGAAGACCGTATCCGCACATGGACAATGAGGGACGATGTTAATACGGCGACATTAAAACGCTTTGGGCGGCGGTGGGTGCGAAACCTTTCGCGTAACATGGATGCGATCCGCGATTACCCCGGCGTTTCCCGCCTTGCGGGTCTCACAGCGGACGCCGGAGACGGAGAGATTCCTGTCTTTCTTGCCGCCGCTGGTCCCAGTCTGGACAAAACCGCTCCTTTGTTACGCGACATTTATAACAGGTGCATTGTTGTCGCGGTGGACACGTCCTTTCGTTTTTTTATTAAAAACGGCGTTCAGCCCGATTTTGTTCTTGTGGTAGACCCGCAGTTCTGGAACAGCCGCCACCTTGACCGCTGTATCAGCGAAAAAAATGTTTCAAAAACCGCGCTGGTAGCTGAATCGGCGGTGTACCCGTCCGTGCTGAAACTTCCGTTTAAAAATATTTTTCTTTGCGGTTCTTTGTTCCCGCTTGGCGAATTTATTGAGAATCAGGTAGACCCAAAAGGACGGCTCGGAGCGGGAGGCTCTGTCGCCACCACCGCGTGGGATTTTGCGCGTACCCTTGGCGGGCGGGAAATTTGGATCGCCGGTCTTGACCTTGCCTTTCCGGACTTGAAGACGCACTTTCGCGGCGCGCTCTTTGAAGAACGTTCCAACTCAGGTTCAAGCCGTTTCAATCCCGTTGAAACATGGATAACGCGCGCCCTGCGCGACGGTTTTCCGTTCAAGGCGCGTTCCGTTTCCGGCGCGCCGATTCTCACAGATCAAAGACTTTCGCTTTATGCCGCATGGTTTGAAAACCAGTTCCGCCTGCATTGCGAAGTGCGAAATAAATCCCTTTTTGGAAACGGACTTGCCATTACGGGGCTTAATGCGGCTAACGCGGAAGAACTTCTCGCTCTGCCGGAACGCCGCGCCGAGATTGACAAACGTATTCACGATGTTTTTTCCCGGATAGAGGCGGATTTTCACGAACCTGAACAGACGCGCCAGAGAGCGTTACGTTACGAGAAAGCCGTTTCCGGTTTAACGCGCGGGCTTGAAAATATCGCAAGCGCGGCTCGTAGCGGCGCGTCAATCGCAAGACAGGCGTTAAACCGCAGTGTAACTCCCGAACAGCAGAAAAGAATTTTAAAAGACCTTGACGAAATCACGCGGCGCATAACAAACAGCGAAGTTAAAGAAGTAGCCGGTTTTTTATTTCCGTCTGTCGAAAAAGAAACCCCCTCAACAGACAAAAGCGATCCTTTCCGCGCTTACCTTGAATCCTCGTTGAAATTTTTCTCGTCATTGTCGGAAGCTGCAGAGCTTAGTCTGCACCTGCCGGTCAAATAGAGGTATTTTGCAACTAATGGCTGAAAATAATTCAAAAATGTCCGAAAATGTTCATTATTTTCATTTTGAATATAGTATATATATGGTTAAATAAACTTTTTGGAGGATACAATGAATTTCATACTAGGTTTTCTGAGAAAATTGATTGTTACGTTGGTTTTGGTTATGGCATTTATTGGCTGTGCAAGCAATAAAGCCGTATTTCAGGTAAAAAATGCCCCTGAAGGAATTGTCCTTACTTTTGGTCATATTCCACCGGAAACGACCCGGTTGTTTATACATTTGATGGAAATGGGAGAAAGTGAAAACACTATTTCGGTATTTGCGGACATCAGGGGAACGCTATTGGATCAGGTGAAGAAAACAGGCATAGTTGTATGTCCCTTTGTGCAAGAGGGGCGTAATTATAATATTGGCGTTTCATTTGATATTTTGAATAAAGACGATCCTGAAAATTGGATAAATACTGAAATAACCGCCGATAACGGCATTCATACGCTGAATGAACTTGCGCTTGAGCTGAATGACAGCCAAACAGGGGTAACGCTTTCGGCGGAGCCGAAATTCTCCAATGATGTACAATTTGATACTCAAAGATTCAGATATATTATTACGGTAAAGGTGGATCAATATACCTCCATTGGGTATAGTCAGCTTAAAGATGAATTAGAATGGGAATTTTTGTCTGGAATGCTTGACGACTATAAAAAGGATAACATCAATATAAGCGGCGATTTTGCGGCTTATGTTACCGCTTGTTGTAATATCAATTACGATAATATTGTATGGACAGTAGAGGTTGTAAACAGTAAAGAATTTACGGTTTCACTATAAAAATAGAAAATGTCCGAAAATGTTCATTTTTTGGGGGATAATCGTGTAATATGGCCTTAATGAAAAAGAAATGGTATTTTTGCGCGGCATTGATTTTGATAATGGTGTTTTTCTCATGCGCCAATACGGAAGAAAAAACAAAGAAATTGATAAATTATATGACCGAACCGGAAAGAAACAGCATAGTATTCGGTCCGGTTTCGCCGAAGCAAAGATACTATGATGAAGTAGCTGATGTTGCGCAGTATATTCAGGAAATGTCAGTATATGACGAGGAACTTGAAGCGACTTACATCATGCATATAACCCTGCCGCCCGATTATGATGAAAATAAATCCTATCCGATGTATATGATGACGGATGGAATTTGGCGGCTCAGCGATCATGCCGAACTGAGGCCCATGATGGTTGACGGCGAAATTGAAGATATAATCATGGTCAGTATCGGTTATGATTATGGAATAAACGCGGAAGCGGCACAAACGCGTATGATTGAGTTTATCCAAAAAAGCGATCTTTTCCTCAATTTCATAACCAATAATCTTGCCCCTTATTTGGGAGAGCTTTATAATATCGACTATAATCGTTCCGCCTTAATGGGACATTCTTTTGGCGGTTGTTTTATACATTACGCGGTTTTTAACGCGGATAAATATAAAAATCAGCCGTTCCATTATTATGTGATGGCCAGCCTTTCTACCCCGGATGTTGTAGCCCGTTATTACCGGGGAAATGATCCTGTTGCCATTGAAACAGATTATTTCAAAAGAAATAAAACATTGACCAAAGAAATCTATGTTAGCGCAGGCGAAAGAGAATATGCAATATTAACGAATATAGAAAATTTCAAAGCCAGAATGGAGAAACAAAAAGTAAAAACAGTTGAATATGCAATTTGGGAGGGCGCTGATCATTCAAGCTATGTAAAACCAATGATGCGCAAATCCCTTCAAAAATACTATGGCATTAAGTAGTAACCTTCCCAAACGGCTTCAGAAAAAAGAATTCCCGCCCTTTCCAAAATCGCAGGAAGTTAATAATACCGCGTACTGTTTCGTCAATGAGCAGGGTGATGAATATGCCCCATAGCCCCAGGCCGGCGGTAAAGATAAGCGTATATGATAACGTTATGACGAGGCAGGTGCCAAAAATTTGACTGTACAACATCCACCGGGTATCGCCCATGCCGCGTATTCCCCGTCCTATGACGTTGTTAACTGCCGCCGGAAACATAATAAACGGTATGATGAGCAAAAATGACGCGGCATAATCAATTAAAGACGCATCATTGGTAAATATTCTGAGTATCAATTTTGGAACCGTAAAATATATTGCCGCAATAACCGCGCATATAACCAGCGAAATACGCAGACACTTAAAGCCAACGCCGATTGCCTGTTTTTGATTATCTTCCCCTGTTTTATGGCCGACCAGCGTAAGCGCCGCGTTCGCAAAGCCCATGTATATAAAAAGCGGCACTATCTGTATGGAAAAAAGCAGCGTATAGATTCCCGTTGCCAGTATATCCAGTTTGTTTAAAAATGATACTACCAATATATTTCCTATGTTCCAAAGAAAAAATTCAAGTCCGGAAGGAACTCCTACTTTCAGAACATTTTTATACAAACTCCAGTGAAAACAAAAAATCTTTTTTATACTTATTTTGAATGGAATATTTTTATGCGATAAAACATATATAATCGCTATGGGAGAAGCCAAAAAATTTGATATGGTCGACGCGTAGGCGGCTCCTTCTATATTCATCTGCGGGAATCCCAAATTGCCAAAAATCAAAACCCAATCAAGAAAAATATTTAAAATATTACTGACAATACCCGAAAGCATTATTACTTTGGTTATGCCAATTCCCTGCAAAATGGAAAAAGACGTGGTCACCGG
This sequence comes from Treponema sp., assembly GCA_031273265.1. GTDB lineage: Bacteria > Spirochaetota > Spirochaetia > Treponematales > Breznakiellaceae > WQXQ01. The sequence goes on along the minus strand of JAISSH010000135.1, from coordinate 949 downwards.
TCCTAAAATCAATAAGGAAAAACACAATATTCTCATGTAAGACGCGCTGTATTCCAAAATGGGAGATTGAACGCCTATCAACTTAAACACATATTCCGAACCAAAAAAGAACCATAAAAAAGCGATAACCGGCAATATTGCATTGCCGATATAGGAACATTCCGCATAATTTTGACAATCCTGTTTGTTTCCCGATCCTATGCTTTGAGCGATCAAAATGGTCGTACCGGAGCAGACCGCCAATATCATCGCGGTAATCGCATGATACGGAACAATCGCGTTGCCGACCGCGGAAAAATACCGGATATCAACATGACCCAGCATGGCCCGGTCTACCCAAAGCTGCAATTGTAAACTGAGCTGCTGCAGGATAAGGGGAATCGCTATGGTTAATATCTTTTTTGTCGTTATTCCTTCTGTTGTTGTTTTTCCCATACTGTAGTAGTATACCAAAAAGGAAAAGAAAAACAAACATTTTCGGACATTTGACGAGGAGGGAAGTTGACTAAAATTTATTATTTTAGCGGAACCGGCAACAGCCTGTGGTCGGCCAAAGAAATCGCGCGGATTACCGGCGGCGCATTGTTTAATATCGGCGCTGAGGCGCACAAAGACCAAATGACCATTGAAGCGGACGCGGTTGTTATTGTGTTTCCCTCGTATGCCTACGGCCTGCCGCTCATCGTACGCCGTTGGGTAAAAACCGCCGTCTTCAAAACGCCCTATCTGGCGGCGCTCGTTACCTACGGATCAAGCCCGGGCGGAACACTGGGCGCGTTACGGCGGCTGCTGAAAGGGAAGGGGATCGCGCGAATGTTCTTTGGGCGTATTCCGGCGGTGGAAAATTACCTTGCCATGTTTGGCCCGCCCAAAGCGCAAACGCTGGAACGCCGCGTTTTGATGCAGGAAAAAGCCACCGCACAAGCCGCCCTTGCTATCATGGAGCGGC
>JAISSH010000012.1 GCA_031273265.1 Treponema sp. | reverse complement strand
TCAGGTCGTTTAAGCGTGAATTCGGGATTACGCCCGGCAGTTTGCGCAAGAATGGGCAGATAGTAAAAACAACGCCGCTCTTTATTCAGAAAAATGATCAGAATTGTTCATCGGTCTCAATTGCAATTTGATAGACTCACTACAAAGGAGTGACAATTATGCTTTACACGCAGGGAAAGACTGACTGTAAGCCAAGCGAGGTTGGCTACAACGAACAGCGGCTTGACGTACTGAAGGACCACTTTCAGCGCGTCATTGATGACGGCGAGATTCAATGCGCGGCTTACTGCATTTCGCGCAGGGGAAAAATTTTCGCGCATGGCGCAATCGGGAAAAAATCGTTCCGTAAGGAAGATAATACTCCCGTTCAGCCGGACTCGGTGCGCTACATTGCCTCAATGACAAAAACATTCGCCGCTGTTTCAATAATGAAACTTGTCGAGGACGGAGTTACGCGGCTTGATGTTCCGGTGGGCGAAATCCTGCCGCAGTTCAACACGCCGCCTTTTAACGTCGTTACGCTCTTTCAGCTTTTGACTCACACCTCCGGCATGCACTCCGACCCCGGCTGTTTTGAAAACAAGTACCAAATCAGTTATTGGGATCACATTGGAGCGGCGTTTGAACGCCACAAAAAAGAAGACGGCGAGTTTGACTGGATTAAAGCAGCTCTTAGTACAATCGGAAACGGTTTTAGAGTAAAATCTGACACAGAGTGGGCGTATTGCAGTTTCGGTTTTGTGATACTGGGCGCGGTCATCGAAAAATTGACGGGCATACACGCGCACAAATATATTGAGGACAATATTTGCAAACCGTTGGGAATGAAGGACACAACTTTTAGCATAACGCCCGAAATGGCAAAGCGTTACATGGTTTCGGATGAGGAACAGGAAAAGGAAATAAACGCCATAATAAACGGGACTTACGAGCCGCAGTGGATTGGAGAAAAACTCAATATTCCCTCGACAGGCGGAGGACTGGAAAGTACTGTATATGACATGATACGTTTCGCAAACATGACTCTGGGCGGCGGCACTCTTGACGGCGTTCGCATACTTGGCAGGAAGGCAATGGAAAAAATGACGACGATTGCCGTTCACTATCCCAATTACTGCTGGGGCGCGAATGAACGGGAAAGACTCTACGGAGTAGGTTTTGATATGCGAAATGGTCCAGCGTTTACTTTTTCGCAGAACACATACTGCCACGAGGGATCAGGCGCGTGCGCAATGTACATTGACCCAAAAGAGGAACTGGCGGCGGTGTGGATTGTTCCGTTTGCGAAAGAGGGCTGGTGGTCGAGGGCGCTGTTCAATGTGATAAATGTGATTTGGTCAGGACTGATTTAACGTGAAAATTCTCAGCATAGTTAAACACAAGTTTGACGTGTGCAGAGCTGTGGCGTTTGTCACTTACAAGGAATGGGGCGCGTACCGCACACATTCAATGGTGTCGATTTTTGTCGGACCTGTTTACTTTATTGTTCAATACTTTATCTGGACTGCCGTCTATGGCGGCGGCGGTACGCTTAACGGAATTGAGTATTCGCAGATGATTCGCTATTTTGGCGTAACGGCGTTGATTGGCTATCTGACAATGGATTTTGCGGATTGGAATTTGTCTATGTTGATAAACACGGGCAAATTCCTCACATTCGCGCTTCGTCCGCTGAATCACCGCTTTTTCGCGTTTTCGCAAAAGGTCGGTCACAGAACGCTTGGTTTCATCGTGGAGTTTATTCCCTGCACATTGATATTCGTTCTGCTTTTCAAAGTTGACATGAGACCTGCCAGTTTTTTCTGGACGATACTTTCCGTGGCGCTTGCCTATTTAATGAACTTTCTTGTTAATTACTGTATTGGCATGGCTTCTTTTTGGATTGTGCAGTCAGAAGGCATACGCTCTGTTTACGCTTTGCTTGGCAGTGTTTTTTCCGGTATGTGGATACCGCTCGTTTTCTTTCCAAAACCGTTGCAGATTATTCAATTCTTCCTACCCTTTCAATATACTTCGTATGTTCCGGCAATGGTGTTTTTGGGGAATTATTCGTTAGGCGACATTCATCTGTCAATTCCGGCGATAGTCGCGGTTCAGGCAGCGGCTGTTCTGCTTGCGTACATTGTCTCGGAGCTTCTGTACAAGGCGGCAATGAAGCAGTTTACCGCAGTGGGAGCGTAAAAACATGAAAAGATTTTTGAATATTTATAAAACTTGCGTAATAACCGCCATAGCAAGGTCGTTAACATATCGTCTCAATTTTGTTCTTTCTATGCTGATAACGCTTGGATTTAACGCGCTGTTTCCTCTTGCAACAATTCTTATTTACAGAGCCGGGGCGAGTTTTCCCGGCTGGAACTTTTACGAGGCGCTTTTGATACAGTCAGTTTTTACATTGTCAAACGGAATAGCGAGCATAATGTTTAACGGCGTAATGTGGAGAACATTACAACATATACGCGAAGGCAGTTTCGAGGTAGTGTTACTGCGCCCGTTAAACCCGCTGTTTTTTCTGATCGCGTCCAATTTTGATCCTGAAATCGCCGGGCTTGTAATCGGAGGCGGAGCGTTATTCGCTTTCTCAGTCGCGCACACGGGCATTGTCTCTTTCGCCGCCGTACCGCAGTTTCTGCTTTTGTTCGCCGGAGGATTCGCTGTAATGGCAGGGATGCAGATGATCATGGCGGCGACATCGTTCAAGTGGGTGGGAAACTCGCGCATACCGGAAATTTTCGACAGCATAATGAATTTCGGAAAATATCCCGTAACGATTTTTCCGCGAATAATAAAATCTGTTGTAACATTTATAATTCCAGTCGGCATGATCGGCTTTTACCCGACAAGCGCGTTGCTTGGACAGCTTGAAACTTCCGCGCTTTTCGCGGTAGTTCCTTGCGTACTTTTCATGTTGTTCGGGATATGGCTGTATCAATATATGGTTAAATTATACGAAGGAGTAGGCGGCTGATTTATGCGGATAATTAACGTGCGAAATTTAAGTAAAACTTACACAACTTACAAGCGCGGAAGCGGTTTGCGCGATTTGATAAAGAGTTTTTTCAAACGCGAGAAGGTGATCGTCAAGGCTGTTGACAATGTGTCTTTCGCTATTGAGGAAGGCAGTATTTGCGGAATACTCGGCCCCAACGGAGCGGGCAAATCCACGACAATCAAGATGCTCTGCGGCGCGCTCTACCCATCAGGCGGTGAAATAGAGGCGATGGGTTTCCGCCCTTACGCCGACAGAAAACGTTATGTGCGCGAAATCGGCGCGGTATTCGGGCAGCGCTCGCAATTGATTTGGGACATCCCGCCCATCGACAGCTTCAACATGAACCGCGCCATTTACGGTATCCCGTTAGCTGAATACAAGACGCGCCTTGACGAACTTGCCAATTTGTTTGAGATAGAGGAAGTGATGCACAAACCCACGCGGGTACTCTCACTGGGAGAGCGAATGAAGTGCGAGTTTATCATGGCAATGCTTCACGCTCCAAAGATAGTCTTCCTTGACGAGCCGACAATCGGGCTTGACGTAATCGCGAAGGCGAAAATCCGCGAGTTTATTTTGAACATCAACAAAACAGGCACGACTTTCATTCTTACAACCCACGATTTGGAAGACGTAAAACAACTTGCAGATCACGTTATAATCATCAACCACGGAGCGAAGGTGTTCGACGACACGCTTCATAATTTACAGCTCAACCTTGGCGAGAAAAAAATTGTCGAGCTGACGCTTGATAAGCCTTTTGAAGAAAACGGCGAATTGTCAGACGACATAAAAATTATCGAACAAAAATCTCCTCTGGAAATAACCCTTGAGGTTGACACGTCAAAAGTCGCAATCAGCAAATTTATTGAAACAGTTTCGCGCAGTTTCAGTTTTTCCGACATTGCCGTGAAGGAACTGCCAATGGAAAAGATCATTATGCAGATTTATAACGAAACTGAAAATGAAGAAAACAAATAGGCTCTTTATTTAAAATGACAGAAAATGTTCATTTTTTTATTAATAAATTGTATACTATTAAAATCAAAGTTTGTTAAATCTATTTGGGGGAAAAATGAAAAATTATCTTTTACATTTTTTAATTATACTTTTGTTTCTGACTATTCCGGTTTCGTGTAACAGATCACCTGAGTATAACCCAATACGCGTTACATGGAACTCGCTTGAGGAACTTGTCGCGCAGATGACGCTGGAAGAAAAAATAGGACAAATGACGCAGGCGGAAATCGGGGGGCTGCAAATTGGCGATGTTACTCGATACGCGCTTGGTTCGGTTACCAACGGCGGCCATTCATCTCCCCCGCAGAATACTCCACAGGGCTGGCTCAACATGACAAACAGCTTTATGGAAGAATCCCTGAAAACGCGCCTGGGCATCCCTATTGTTTACGGACTTGACGCTGTTCACGGACATAACAACGTAATGAACGCGGTAATTTTTCCGCACAACATTGGTTTGGGCGCGATTGCCGCGGGCGATTTGCGGCGCGGAATGGACGCCGCTTATACGGCAGGGCGCGTTACGGCGCAGGAAATGCTCGCGACAGGAGCGCGCTGGACTTTCGCGCCGGTACTCGGCGTAGCGGAAGACGTGCGCTGGGGACGCACCTATGAATGTTACAGCGAAAATGCGGAGATAGTAACGGCGTTAGGTGAAAGAGCCGTCAGCGGCTTGCAGGACGGCGGAGCCGCCGTGTGCGTAAAACATTTTCTTGGAGAGGGACAGACAATAGACGGCAATCAGGGGAACGCAATACTCGACCGCGCCGGCATTGAACGCATAATTCCCCCGTACCGCGCCGCTATTGACGCGGGAGCTATGGCGGTTATGGCCTCGTATTCCAGCGTGAACGGAATAAAAATGCACGAAAGCCGGGAACTTTTAACGGGTCTTTTAAAAGAGGAAATGGGCTTTGAGGGGATGATCCTTTCCGACTGGGCCGCTATTGGGCAGGTATCCGGCGGCAGTTACAAGGAGCAGATAGCGAACGCGATCAACGCCGGCATCGACATGGTAATGGCAGCTAACGGGCGCGGAAACTGGGTGTACTTTATACAGTATTTGAAAGAACTTGTTGAAGAGGGAACCGTTCCCATGCCGCGCATTGACGACGCGGTTCTGCGTATCCTCAGATTTAAGCAAGCCGCCGGTCTTTTTGAAACTCCGCCGCCGCGAAAGCCCGGCGCAATCGGCACTGACGTGAACAGGGCGGCGGCGCGCGCGATAGTTTCAGATTCGCTCGTATTACTCCGAAATGAAAATAATGTAATCGCGAACCTGCCCTCATACAAAAACATTTTAATCGCCGGGCAGGGAGCGAATGACATTGGAATGCAGTGCGGCGGCTGGACAATCAACTGGCAGGGCAGCCACGGCCCAATCACGGAAGGCACAACCATACTTGAAGGAATAAGCGCGGCGGTGAAAGGCAAAGCTTCCGTCACCTACGCCGCCGATGGAAAAACAGAAGGAAATTTCGACGCGGTGATTGCGGTGATTGGAGAGTCCCCTTACGCGGAAACAGAAGGCGACCGTTTCAACAGTACCAACATTATGGGCAGCGCGGATACGTTGAAGACAACGGATATAATGCAGACAATCGGGAATAACAGTTTTGACAGTATCAACATCCGCCGGATAGACGCGGATATGTTATGGGAAGTTTATGGTTATGACTGCCCCGTAATCGTAATCATGTTGTCAGGCCGTCCCATGACTATCGGCGATGAATATGAAAACTGGGACGCGTTTATAGCGGCATGGCTCCCGGGAACAGAGGGCGGCGGCATCGCGGATGTGCTTTTTGGAAAACGCGATTTCACGGGACGGACTCCCTACACATGGCGCAAAACAATTAACGGGGAAGTCTTATACCCGTTTGGATTTGGACTTGAGAAGGGAGAGAAGGAAGGAGCAGGTGATTTTTTATATGAGACAGAAAATGGCGGCGTAACTATCACGGGCTATACAGGAAGCGCAATGGACGTCGTTATTCCACGAACAATCAACGGGCAGCCTGTAACCGCTGTCGGCAGAGTCGCGTTCATCCGCAAAAGACTGACAAGCGTAACCTTGCCCGACACCGTTACTGTTATCGGAAACATGGCATTTTCATATAACAGATTAACTGAATTGATACTGCCCGATTCTGTTACCACAGTCGAATACGGAGCTTTTTCCAACAACAGATTATCAAACTTAAGCCTTCCCGATTCACTTACATCTATAGGTATGAGAGCTTTTGCCGATAACAGGTTAAAAAATATAATTTTGCCTGATTCACTCGTATATATCGGAGATATGTCTTTTTTAAATAACTTAATGGACGATGTAACAGTTCCGCCCAATGTAAGAAACTTTAACAGTTGGGCCTTTGATTCCTATGTAAAGATAATCCGGCGGAATTGACTGTCATTATTTGTTCCTGATAAACTCAACAAATTTTTGCACATCGGACTCCGTAAGTTTTCCCACCGGATGACTAACGCCAACGGACGAAAGCGGCAGAGTTATCGTTTTGTTTGTATCAATATACGATGGCTGACTGCGCCCCGCTTGCTGCCAATCGTCTATCTTAAAGTATTTACTGCGAATGATTTCATTTTTGCCGTCATACCTTGTCGTGATGTTGAACACCGTAACACCGCCTGCTGTCTGTTCCAATATCAAGACAAGGCGTTTCCTGTCACTGCCAACTTCGTTGACAACGCCTCCCCACGAAACATAGGCGATGACAATATCAAAAATATTCATCATCCAATCACTGCCCAATCATAAAGTTCCGGATACTTTTCTCTGTCGATGAAGGCGCTGCCGTTTTCATCAGCCGGCAGTGTTATGTTGGGAATCTTTTTATATCTGATTATGTTAAGTATTTGTTCGTCGTATGGCTGCCCGACCGCGGGTTGGAACGGCAGACGGCGCTCTGTAATAATCTGCCGGTAAAACATATCTATCGCCGTCGTCTGATCCAGCCCCATACGTTCCAAAAGCTGTGTGGCAAGCTCCTTGACGTTTTTATCAATTTTGACGTTTACCTTCGATTTCCCGTTAGCCGTGATTGTTACCTCTTAATTATTATAACAAAATATAACGCTGCTGTCAGCAAAATGGCGTCATTGTATTTCAACCTCGAAACTTTTTTGACAGAATTGACATTTTTGTCAAAAAAGGTGGAATTTGCCGATTAAAATTCGTTATTTTCAAATAAATTTACGTTTTGTCCATATCTTATAGAACATTTTATGTTACAATTTAAAAACTTAAAGAAGTTTTTAAGGAGAAACAAAAATGGAAAAAAATAATGAAGAAACGGGCTTGTTCAAGAAACGGTTTTCACACAGGCAGGTTTTTGACTGCAAGCGCGATCCATTGTGGCCCAAAAAGGATACGGATTTCACAGTATGTCTTTTCGCGGTTCCTTACAACGCGGTAACAGGCGAACAATTCACGGAAAATGACTTAAAAAATAAAGTTTTCTACTTTGAAGGGTTAAAAGGAGAAAATGATTCTATAAAAAAATTGAGCCTTTGGATAGCTGATGATACTAACAAGACAAATTCAAAATGTATAGTCGAAAACGGCAGCATTTATGGTTTAACACTCGATAATTTTTTGTTTGAGTCCGAAGCCCCATTTGATCCTTCTGTTCAAAAAGGCGAAAAACTAGCGGCAAACTATCCTGCCGAATCATTCGGCGGGTTTGGCTTTTATTTTTCTGTAAACAGGGAATTTAATTATCATGGTAATGACGAGGTAACATGGCGATCATCAGTAGAAAAAGTTACAAAATTTTCTGTCTTGGAGAAAATTCCCTTTAAGGAAAAATCAACAACTCTTAACAGATTCAATATGATACTGATACACATAACAAAGTATGTTGTCAAAAGCGGCCTTGTAAAATGAAAACAGGGAGCGTTATATGCTAAACAAACAGGAAGCGGAGCGAGTAGCAAGGGAAAATATCCTTCCGTTCTGGCAGGGCATTGTGGACATGGAAAACGGCGGCTTTTACGGCGAAGCTGATTTTTACGGCAGGGTGAATAAAGACGCGGACAAGGGCTGCATTTTAAATTCGCGGATACTGTGGACATTTTCAGCCGCTTACCGCATATTCGCCGATGAAGCTTACAGTACCTGCGCCGCGCATGCCCGTGATTTTTTATCATCCGCTTTTCTGGACAAAGAGCATGGCGGCCTTTACTGGCTTGTCGATAAAAAAGGCAGTCCACTTAACACACGAAAGCAATTTTATAACATCGCCTTTGGCATTTACGCGCTTAGCGAACATTACCTTGCCTGCGGCGATCGATCTTCGCTGGAACCGGCATTGTCCCTTTTCAGTTTAATGGAAAAATACGGGCTTGATACCAAGGACGGCGGTTATATCGAAGCGCGCACGCGCGAATGGAATGAGATTGACGATCTCCGCCTGAGCAGCAAGGAAATTAACTGCCCAAAATCAATGAACACCAATCTGCATGTGCTTGAGGCGTACACAAACCTTGTCCGTGCCTGTTCCCTTGCGCATAACGGCTCTTATGAACAGGTACGCAAAGCGCTAAAAGACGTACTTCGCATAACGCTTGACAAAATCGTCAACCGCAATTGGCGCTTTGAATTATTCTTCGACATGAACTGGCATTCGCTCTCAAAAGACATTTCCTTCGGCCATGACATTGAGGGAAGCTGGCTTTTATATGAAGCGGCGCTGACCGTTGGCGATGAAAATTTAATTTCCGAAGTAAAGCAGACGGCATTGGCAATTGCGAATGTCACTCTCGCCGCCGTCGATCATGATAAGGGCGGGCTTCTCAGCGCGCGCGATGAGGCGGGACAAATATCGCGTAAAAAAGAATGGTGGCCGCAGGCGGAAGCTGTCGTGGGTTTTTACAACGCGCACGAACTGACAGGAGAGCAAAAATATTTCGATGCGGCGGACAGCGTTTGGGAATACATCAAGGATCATTTTGTTGATTCTGTTCACGGCGAATGGCACAACGAACTGAACGGCGACAACGCGCCGGATCCATCTATGCCAAAAGCCGGTTTCTGGAAATGTCCGTATCACAACGCACGCGCCTGCTTTGAAATTATTCGGCGTAATTCTTAAACACCCGCGTTACAGAACCCCAAGGTTATCAATAGCTGCGCGGCAATATAGGTGAGCATTATAATAAAGGCTCCATATTTCAATTTTTTTCTGAAAGAATCAAACGCCAAAGTTGAATCCGAAACTAAAAAACAAAGGCTGCCGCCAAGAACAAAAACTCCGAAAGAAAAATTCTGAGTGAGAAAAAGCTGCAATGCGAAAATCGCCATTGTAATGATAGTTATTTCATAGGCGATAATGGGAATTTTCATTTCAGCGGTTGGGCGTAAAATTTTGAAGAGCAGAAGCCCGATACAGGCGCCAACAGCAATACTGATGACAAGAACGGTAATATGAAAGGGGCGGGCAAATTCATACATCGCGATTATGTAACAGATATGCCCGATTAAAAAACTGACAAGTCCCATTATAAAAAAGCGAAAGTCTGAACCTTTAAGAAGAAGGACATCTCCCACCCATCCGAAAACAAGAGCCAGAACAATTGGCAAAAGAATTTTTTCCGCGCCGAAAATATAGACAGCCAGTACAAAGGGCACAAGGCAGCCCTTCAATATTGCCTGAAAAAGCCCGTATTTAAAAAACAGCGTAACCAGATAAACAACAGAAACAACGCCGAGTATAACAAGAAAAATAATTTTTGGTTCCATAATGATCTCCTTTATTTAATTATACTACAGAGTTTTTATTTTGTATTAACTAATTTAGCAACATTGGTTTTAAATTGGGACTGACGGTTATTTTTGCCTCTGTCGCCTGTCGTATCTGCTCCACACTAAAATCAGGATGAAGCTCGGTAAGCACAACGCCGCCGCCGGTTATCTCAAAAACTCCCATTTCGGTAATGATCATATCAACGACACCTAACGCGGTAAGGGGATGGCCGCACTGTTTTAAAATTTTCAGTTTGCCGTTTTGTGTATGCGTCATGGCGGCTATCACCTTTTTCGCTCCTACAACCAAATCCATCGCGCCGCCCATTCCTGAAACCATTTTGCCGGGTACTATCCAGTTGGCGATATTTCCCTTTTCATCAACTTCAAGCGCGCCCAGAATTGTAACGTCAACATGGCCTCCGCGAATAATACAAAAAGAAACGGCGGAATCAAAAAACATGGCTCCGGCTTTCACTGTTACGGGCTTGCCGCCGGCGTTTGTTATATCGGGATTTACCTTGTCCGCGTCCGGCGTGGGTCCCATGCCCATAATGCCGTTCTCCGATTGAAAGACAATGTTTATTCCGGGAGGCAGAAAATCTGCGACCATAATTGGAAGGCCAATTCCTAGGTTAACTACATCGCCGTCCTTAAGTTCCATGGCGGCGCGCCTCGCGATAATTTCTTTTATATCCGTCATGGTTTTTCTCCTCCCGTTATCGCGTCTATAAAAATGCCGGAAATGTGTATCGCCTCCGGATCAAGACAGCCGGTTTCTACTATCTTACAGGCTCCGGCGATAACATAATCCGCCGCTGTCGCCATAACAAGGTTGAGATTTTTGGTGGTTCCGTATAAAACGGCGTTTCCGAAGGTGTCGATCACAGACGCTCTTATAAACGCGAAATCGGCGCGTAACGGTTTTTCCAAAAGGAAATCTTTTCCGTCTACCGTGACGATCTCTTTACCTTCAGCCACAAGTGTTCCGACGCCGGTTGGGGTAAGGACTCCGCCAAGCCCCGCGCCGCCCGCCCGTATACGTTCAGCCAGCGTCCCCTGCGGAACCAGTATACACTCAAGTTTGTCTGCCCCGTCTGTGTTCATGCGCCTGGCGACTTCGGGGTTGAGTCCAACATGAGACGCGATGAGTGTCTTTATCTGTCCGTTAGCAAGGAGTTTGCCTGTGCCCCTGTCGGGATAACCGGCGTCGTTGCAGATAACGGTAAGGTTTTTGACGTTTTTTCTGACCAGCGCGTCAATTAAAATTTCCGGAGTGCCACAGGCCATAAAGCCGCCTATCATTATGACAGAACCGTCTTTAACCCCCACCACCGCCTCATCCGCCGAATTTTTAATTTTATTCATTTATGTTTTCTTATCGGGAAATTATCAAATTTTTTTTTAAATGTCAATATTATATCCCCTATTATTTGCTCAAATGGCATTTTGGGTGTGAATTTTGGCAGCTTGGGCAGATAGAGCTTGAATAAGCCCGATGTGAGCCGCATAATTTATGATATGAAAATAAGTATCAACACAGACGAGCAGCGCACTGAGACTGAAATTATAGTCAACTGCATCCGTCTTGATGATGATATAGACAAATTACTTGCCGCAATCAGAATGCTTGATATGAAACTGACTGTCAGTAAAGACAAACGGCATTTTGTCATTGACACCGCCGATGTTATCTATATTGAAAGTACCGATAAAAGGACTTTTCTTTATACCAATACCGATGTGTATGAAAGCCATCTCAAACTCTACGAGCTTGAGGAAAAACTTGCCGGCTGTAATTTTTTAAGGGCAAGTAAAAACTGCCTTTTCAATATTAACCATGTTCAGTCCATTGAGTCGGATTTACACAGACTCATACTGACAACGGCAAAGGGCATAAAACTGATAGTATCGCGGCAATATGCGGCGGCGGTAAAACAAAAATTGGAGTCATAAAATGAATGAAGAAATGAAAGAAGTACCTTTTTTTACGCAGCTATTGAGAAATACTGGAGCCACTTTCACCTTGACTATTCTTGCCATATCCCTTGCCGGTATGATAGTTGCCGGTTTGGATCCCAATTTGAGGGAAGTGTGCTCTTTGTTTGTCCTTGCGCAGTTTGGATTAGCCTATAACGCCGTTCTGCAAATAGCGGGGCTTTCCGTTATTATAGCGGCCATTTCTACATTTTTATTTTCAGAAAATGTTTTTTATAAAATGCGTTTTTTCCTGAGAATCAATCTTTTTCTGTTGATGGTTATGATCGTTGTTTCATTGTTTGCGCTTATCTTCAAATGGTTTCCCATGAATCAACCTGTTGTCTGGCTTCAATTTTTTATATCTACCTTTGTATTTTCCTTAATAAGCATTGGGTTATCTCTCTTTAAACTTAAACTAGAAGGGAAAAAATACAACAAATTACTGGAAAGCTATAAGGCGCGGCACAATATAAATCAATAAATCAAATTGTTGAAACACAAAAACTTGCGCCTAACCCAAGTACTTCGCCAATACCGCCAGTACCGCGTCAAAGTCCAGCGGCTTCCCGATGTGGCCATTCATGCCGGCGGCAAGGCAGCGCTCTACGTCTTCTTTGAAGACGTTAGCTGTCATTGCGATAATAGGGATGGTCTTCGCGGCGGGATGATCAATGACGCGGATTTGTCTGGCGGCTTCGTAACCATCGATGCCGGGCATGTGGATGTCCATGAAGATCAGGTCGAAATTGTCGGGATTTGCGCGGAACAGATCGCAGGCTTTTTTACCGTCCTCCGCCTCGACAATTTCCAGCCCGAGCGGTTCCAGCACGGCGATGACAATTTCCCGGTTTATTCCCACATCCTCGGCGAGCAGTATACGTTTGCCGTTGTAGTCTAGCGGCGTATCAGAAACGGCGGCGGACGATGCGGAAGAGGAAACGGCGGATACTGCAGTAACTCCGGCGCGGATGGTGAAAATGAAAGAAGAGCCTTTTCCCTCTTCGGATTCTACACGTATTTCGCCGCACATCAATTCTACAATTTTTTTGGAAATGGCAAGTCCAAGCCCCGTTCCGCCGAATTTTCTGGCAATGCTTGAATCTACCTGAACAAAGGAATGAAACAGTTTTCCATGCTGTTCCTTCGGTATGCCAATTCCCGTATCTGTAACCGTGATTTCCAGAGTGCAGAAACCTTCTTCTTTATCTTCCAGCGTTCGCATTGAAAGCGTAATGGTTCCTTCGTCAGGAGTGAACTTGATGGAGTTGCTGATCAGATTTGTGATAACCTGCGCAAGACGCTGTTCATCGGTAATGATTCGCCGGGGGATTGACGGGTCTTTTTCCACGATGAGCTTCTGCTTTTTTTCGCCCAGACGGAATTCAAAAATATTGATCACTCTCTCTATCATGGTGAAAAATTCAAATTCGGTGCATGAAAGCTCAAATTTATTTTCTTCGATTTTTGACATATCCAGAATGTCGTTGATGATTCCCAGCAAATGCGCCGACGCGCTTTCGATCTTGTCAAGGCAGTAGTCCTTTCGCTTTGGCTCACTTGAATCTTTCGCGATTTTAGTCATGCCGATTATCGCGTTCAGCGGAGTGCGGATTTCATGGCTCATGTTCGCGAGGAAATTGGATTTTGCCCGACTCGCCTGCTCTGTGCGTTCCTTGGCTTCCATTATTTCGGTTAAATCGTGGAACAGGACAAAAGCGCCCTGAAAAACATTATTGTCGTTGTACATGGGAGTAAAATGAATCTCGTAATAACGATGAGTTTCGCTGTTCCCAAAGTTTATCTTCCGTTCGAATATAACGGGATTTTTCGCTTCCCTTGACGCGCGGAA
>JAISSH010000024.1 GCA_031273265.1 Treponema sp. | reverse complement strand
GAGGCGTCCTGCAAGGTCTTTACATTGTCTCCGTTCTTGACAAGCGTTTCGGTAACGGACGCGATGTTGGCGACCATTTCCTCAATTGCCGCCGACGCCTGCGACACATTTTGACTCTGTTTTTCTACATTGCTGTTGAGTTTGCTGATGTTTACCGTAACCTGTTCCATTGTCGCGTTTGTTTCGGTTACGCTTGCGCTCTGGTTTATTACGCGCCCTTTTATGTTTTGGATATTGGCGGTTATTTCGTTCACGGCTGCCGCTGTCTCGGTCATGTTGCTGGAAAGGTCTGCTCCGATGTCGGATAACTTTTTAGCTTCATTTTTAATGATGATAACAAGATGTTTGATTTTTTCCAGTGTCTGGTTGAAGTATTTTGCCAAGTCGCCTACTTCGTCTTTGGAATGGATGTTAACAGTACGGGTCAGGTCTCCTTCGCCCTGGGCAATATCCTTGAGGGTCTCCGCTACCATGACGATTGGTTTTGCAATGAGCGACGCAATAATAAACATTGCCAGAACGCCCACGACGAACGCGACAATTATAAGCACTATGATGATGTTTTTAAACTTCGATCCGATTTGGTAGATTTCATCTATTTTATTGTTAAGCAAAACGCCATACTGCTCCTGCATTTTTTCCAAACCGGTGATAACTTCCAGCGTTTTAGGCAAAACATCCACTCTGAATATCGTTATCGCATCAGAGGTTTCCCCGTTTTTAAGATCATCGATAATTTCCCCTGCCTTGGAATGAATGAAACGGTGAGGCTCGATGATCTGGCTGAGCATTGAAACAACCTCCGGATCGGTCATTCCTTTTGCCTCATCACTGTTAACCCATCTGCCCAGAGAGCAAGTAGTAGAATCAAGGGAGCCTGTGAACGCCGCTTCGGAATAAACCGTTTCGGACAGGCCGTGCCTCCAGACATAATGCGAACTTAATATAGACGAGATACTTGATCTTGTATTCGCCAAATCAAGAACATCCTCGGATAAAGATGTAAGTCTTGTGTCGATATATAATCCCAGTACGCCGAGAAAAATTCCTATCGCGACAACAATAGAGAAACCGACAAGAAGCTTTCTGCGAATTTTCATCTAAGTCTTCCCCTTATTTATAGCAAGTCTTCGCTCTTATTAATAAGCATAAGAAGAATTTTACGATTCGTCAAGGGTTATTAAGATAAATTACTCAACTTTGAACTTGGCGACTTCCTTAACAAGGATGTCGATCCATTCGCGGTTCTTGCCTGAAATCTCGTTCAACTGATGTACCGCAGTGTTGATCTCATCGGCTCCGCCTGCCATCTCGTTCATACCGGAAGTGGTTTCCTGCGTCGCTTTTTCAAGGTTTTGGCTCTCAATTATTACCTGTTGAGCGCCTTCAAGCATTTCATTGGAGCCGCTCTTTACATTGCGCGTGATTTCCGTCACCTTTTCGATGCCGTCAAGTATTTGTTTGCTTCCCTGTCCCTGCTCCTCCATCGCGTTGCGGATGGTCTCTTCCTGCTGCGCTACAGTCTTTACGGTTGTGTCTATGGCTTCAAACTTGTTCAGTACGTTTTCGGTGGATTTTGTGATCTTGTCAATTGAACTCTTTATCTTTTTTTTTTCTTTGCTGCTGGTCTTGGACTGCGCGCTGGAATTTTCCGCCAGTTTGCGGATTTCGGCGGCGACTACCGCGAACCCCTTACCTGACTCTCCGGCGTGCGCCGCCTCTATCGCGGCGTTCATCGAAAGCAGGTTGGTTTGGCTGGCGATATTTTCCATTACGGCGTTAATCTCAAGCAAGCCTTCGGATTCATGGGCGATTTCCTGAATGTCCGCCGCCACCTCCTGCAGGCCTGAGTGTCCCACTTCTGAGGCTTCCTGCAGGGATTTTACGTTGGCTCCGTTTTTGACCAGCGTATCGGTAACGGACGAGATATTGGCTACCATTTCCTCTATTGCCGCCGACGCCTGCGATACATTTTGAGTCTGTTTTTCTACATGGCCGTTGAGTTTGTTGATGTTTACCGTAACCTGTTCCATTGTCGCGTTTGTTTCGGTTACGCTTGCGCTCTGATTGATAATGCGGCCTTTGATGCTCTGGATGTTGGCAGTAATTTCGTTCACGGCGGCGGCGGTTTCGTTCATATTGCTCGCCAGATCGCTGCCGATTTCAGAGAGAGACGCCGCCTGATCCTTGATAGTTTTAATGAGTTTCCGTATTTTTTCCAGAGTGCTGTTAAAGGAGCGGCTTATGTTCCCGATTTCATCGTTGCTCTTGGCGGTCAATGTCGGGGTAAAATCTCCTTCGCCGATAACATTAAAGACCGCCTCCATAGACTTAAGAGGAGAGGTAATGGAGCGAGATACAATAAAAACAATAATGGAGATAACCAACAGTACGATTACGCCAAAAATAATTAAAAACGTGGTCATTTGGTAAATCGGAGCCATGATGGTCAAAGAAGGCACGAGTATTGCCACCGCCAAAGGGGTAACAGAGCCTCCGATTTTCCTCGCGTGTACCGCAAGGTTAAAACGGGAATTGAGCGCGGGTGAGAAAAACGTCGATGACAAATCCTTGCTGTTCGCTACCGCGTCAACCAAAGTGGGCAGATATTCCCCAACCATATCCGCCTCGGTATCCCGCATTTGTTTTCCCAGCCGGTCGGGATCGGGATGAGCTATAATAATTCCCTGCTGGCTGAATATTCCTACGACTCCGGTTCCTAAGGGTTTGACATTCTCAGCCATGCGCTGAATATCCGTCAGTTCCAAGTCTACCCCGGCTACCCCTACTACTCGTCCGTTACGCGTAATCGGAACGGTAAGGCTGGTAATAAGCACCTGCTTATCTCCTACCTGCTCAAAATAAGGCTCAATAAACCCCTCCTTGCCCGATCTAAAAGAGGTTAGATAATAATCTTCTACGCTAAAATTTCCCAGCGGCTCAAGCGTTACTGTCCCGTTTACATTTTGGTAGTAACTTCCGTACTTTCCTGTTTCGTCGGTTGCGGGCGTATTGACATAGAAGGCGTCCCTGCCGTCAAGGGCATTGGCTTCAAAAGCCGCCCAAACTCCCACAAAATCGGGATTTTCTTTCGTAAGGCTTTGCAGCATAAAACTAAGTTCATTCCTCCGTTCTTCCAGAGGAAATTCATCTAAATGGTCCGCAATCTGAGCCACAGCCCGAATCTCGTCCAGGGCAACTTCCAGATAGAGTTGGATTTTATCTGCGGTAGTCACGGCGGCGTCAATGATAGTCTGCTCCGCCAGAGAGGTACTCTGTCTTGACGCAAACACCACCGAGCTGATAGTTAAGCCGCCGATGCCGGCCAGATTTACCGCGGTGATAATGACCATTAATTTTGTTCCTATTTTCATAAATTTCCCCTAATATAAGGATAACATACCCTTATAATAGGTAATATACTCCATATCTTATGATTTGTAAATAAACTTAACAATTTTAGGGAAAAAGGGCGCTGTGGACTTCGTTTTAGCAGAAGTCTACAACGCATCGTTTCAAAAAACGACTATACTTACTATGTTGAGTTTTTTGATTATTATGTGAGAATTAAGGCGGAATTTGTAGTTTGTCAAGAGTTCTTGAGGAATTTTTGTTTAATCTGACCACGTAAATTTTTTTATGTGGTCAGATTATTGTTTTATTCAACTTTAAACTTGGAAACTTCTTTTATAAGAGAGCCGATGCCGTCGCGGTTTCTGCTTGACAGGTCGTTAACCTGATGTACCGCGATGTTGATCTGGTCGGCTCCGGCCGCCATTTCGTTCATGCCCGATGTGATTTCCTGCGTTACTTTTTCAAGGTTTTGGCTCTCCTGAATTACCTGCTGCGCCCCTTCAAGCATTTCATTGGAGCCGCTCTTTACATTGCGCGTAATTTCGGTTACCTGCTCAATTCCGGTAAGAACCTGCTTGCTTCCCTGTCCCTGTTCTTCCATCGCGTTGCGGATAGTCTCCTCCTGCTGGGCTACCGTCTTTACATTTGTGTCTATCGCTTCGAACCGCGCAAGCACGTTTTCTGTAGACTTGGTAATCTTGTCGATGGCCTCTTTTATCTTTTTGAGTACAGTGCCGATGGTTTTTGACTGCTCGCTTGAACTTTCCGCAAGTTTGCGGATTTCATCGGCAACTACGGCAAAGCCTTTTCCCGCCTCGCCCGCGTGCGCCGCCTCTATCGCTGCGTTCATGCTCAATAAGTTTGTTTGACTTGCGATATTTTCCATTACAGAGTTAATTTCCAGCAGGCCCTCGGATTCGCGGGCAATTTCCTGAATATCGGTCGCTACGTCCTGAAGCCCCGTGCGCCCGACTTCGGAGGCGTCCTGCAAGGTGTCTACATTGGCCGCGTTCTTGACAAGTGTATCGGTAACGGACGAGATATTGGCTACCATTTCCTCAATCGCCGCCGACGCCTGAGATACGTTTTGACTTTGGGCTTCTACATGGCTGTTGAGTTTGTTGATGTTCACCGTAACCTGTTCCATTGTCGCGTTTGTCTCGGTTACGCTCGCACTCTGGTTTAATACGCGGCTCTTAATACTCTGGATGTTAGCTGTAATTTCATTCACGGCGGCGGCGGTCTCAGTCATGTTGCTCGAAAGATCGTTGCCTATGTCAGATAACTTCGACGCTTCGTTTTTAATGATGATAACCAGTTTTTTAATTTTATCCAAAGTCTGATTAAAGTATTTGGCCAGATCGCCTACTTCGTCCTTGGAATTGACGTTAACAGTTCTGGTAAGATCCCCTTCGCCCTGAGCAATATCCTTGAGGGTATCAGCTACCGTAACTATCGGTTTGACGGTTCTGGTAAG
This sequence comes from Treponema sp., assembly GCA_031273265.1. Classification (GTDB taxonomy): domain Bacteria; phylum Spirochaetota; class Spirochaetia; order Treponematales; family Breznakiellaceae; genus WQXQ01. The sequence continues at coordinate 41,137 of JAISSH010000024.1, read as the reverse complement.
GACAAAGAAAACGATTGCCGCCGACATCGCGATGGCAAATAACGCCAGTACTATGGTAAACGCGGTCATCTCATTTACCTCAAGCAGCATGAAAGCTTCGGTAGCCCCTACCATTACCGTCCATGTCGTGTCTGAATTACCTATTTGGAAAGACTGTAACTCCATCTGTACATTGCTGTTAACGATCGCCGAGTAACCGCTGTACAGTTTACTCTCTCCTCTTTGAATTGTCTGGAAGGCGTCATTGGCATTGCTGCCATATGCTGTATCCACATCGCGCATGTTTTTGCCTATACGGTCGGGTACGTAGCTCGCTATAACAAACCCGGTGTTGTCGTAAATCGCCATCAGTGAAACTACTTCGTTTTCTTTTAAGACTGCTTCCAGCCCCTGCTGTATTGCGGACGCGTCAAACGTGCAGCCTACGCTCCCTACTACTTCATTGGTACGAGGGTTCACAATGGGAACCACCTCCCTTATCAGATAAACGGTCTTTCCCTGTATTTCCCGTGGAAAGGGAGTCAGCACCCTGTCTTTTTTCGCGTTAGGGCCGTTAATATGAGCTATGGAGTCGTCTAAATCGGAGGCCATCCGCAATTCCAAACGCCCGGTTTCCATGGAACAGGCCAAGGCGTACTGTCCCGTAGTGGTTGATCCCGGTCTGCCTACAAAGCGTGAGTCCATGCCGTCAATGGCGTTTGGCTTCCATACAGTATACAAAGTGTTTATATCCGAATTACTTGTTATGACACCTGACAGTATTTTATCGAACATGTCCCGCCTTTCATCGGGGGCTATATCCTCATAATTCGCCATTACATCCGCCAGAGTTTTAAGTATCTGCAAGCGCCTAGCCTGACGGATCTGCCAGTAATCCGCCTGACCTTTGGCTATGTAACCAATGCCGTCGGTATTAAGCCCGACGATCAAACCGGATGATCTGTTCAGGAGAATTACGGCAATTACCGTTACTACGACTGCCATTATGGTGATCACCATAACACTTAGTTTAAATTTCAGTTTCATTTTGACCCTTCCTTCCTTACGATAGTAAGAGTAAGGAGAATTTTGTTATTCGTCAATAGTTTTTAGTGGAAATTTGGAGTTAGGCGATATTTTGATAAATACTATTATTTTATTATGTGCAAAAAAACGCCTGTGAGACATGTCATCACAGGCGTTTTTCGCGTAATAAGTAAAAAGTTTATTCGACCTTAAAGCGTGAGACTTCCTTCATCAGAGAGTCAATTCCTTCGCGGTTCTTGCCTGACAGTGCATTAACCTGATGTACCGCAACGTTGATCTGATCGGCTCCGCTTGCCATTTCGTTCATGCCCGAAGTGATTTCCTGCGTCGCTTTTTCAAGGTTTTGGCTCTCCAGTATTACCTGCTGAGCGCCTTCAAGCATTTCATTGGAGCCGCTCTTTACGTTGCGCGTAATTTCCGTCACCTTTTCGATGCCGTCAAGTATCTGCTTGCTTCCCTGTCCTTGTTCCTCCATCGCGTTGCGGATGTTTTCTTCCTGCTGCGCCACTGTTTTGACATTTGAATCAATGGCTTCAAACTTATTAAGTACGTTTTCGGTAGACTTGGTGATTTTGTCGATTGAGTCTTTTATCTTTTTCAAAACAGTGCCGATTGTCTTTGACTGTTCGCTGGAACTTTCGGCAAGTTTACGGATTTCATCGGCGACTACGGCGAAGCCCTTGCCAGCCTCGCCTGCATGCGCCGCTTCTATCGCGGCGTTCATGCTCAATAAGTTGGTCTGGCTCGCGATATTTTCCATTACCGCGTTGATCTCCAAAAGCCCTTCGGATTCGCGGGCTATCTCTTGAATGTCCGACGCTACGTCCTGTAGTCCGGTGCGTCCCACTTCGGAAGCGTCCTGCAGGGTGCTTACATTGTCGGTGTTCTTGACAAGCGTGTCGGTAACGGACGCGATATTGGCTACCATTTCCTCAATCGCCGCGGACGCCTGCGATACGCTTTGACTCTGGTTTTCAACATGGCCGTTGAGTTTGTTGATGTTTACCGTAACTTGTTCCATTGTCGCGTTTGTTTCTGTAACGCTTGCGCTCTGATTTATTACGCGCCCCTTGATGCTCTGGATATTGGCGGTGATCTCGTTCACCGCGGCGGCGGTCTCATTCATGTTACTCGCAAGGTCATTGCCGATGTTAGATAATGTAGACGCTTCCCTTTTGATATTGACGACAAGGTTCTTTATTTTTTCCAAAGTAGAGTTGAAGTAGCGGGAAAGATCTCCAACCTCGTCTTTGGAACTGTTGTTTATTTTCTTTGTCAGGTCTCCTTCCCCTTCGGAAATGTCCTTGAGGGTGAGGGTTACGTTGATTATCGGTTTGACAATGCCTTGAACGACAAAGAAAGTAATAAACGCGATTAAAACAAGTATGACTACCGCGAAAATCAGCGAAAAGACTATCATGTTCCGGATGGGTCTATTTATTTCATCTGCGGGGATTCCCACCATAATAGTCCACTTGTTTTCCATGTTTGAAACAGTGATAGGTTGATAAATAAGGTGCAGTTCCGTTCCTAAAACCTTAGAATACCGGTCCAGTATAACCGGCTGTCCGTTTTCGCCGCCGTTCTTAATCGCCCGAACCACCCTGCTGTGCTGATCCCCAAGCAGGTCAATTTCCCCTTCGTTGGTTTCGATATTTCCCTCTATCCTGTCCTGAACGTAATGGGCGATAGTCACGCCCTCATGGGAATATGTAGCGGCTACTCCTGCGCCGTTGTATATTCGCTGTACCAAATTGTCAACAATAGACTGCATGGCGCTCACGAAGTTGATCCCGATTACTCCGACAGTCCTGCCGGCGTTGTTTTTTACAGGATATTGGACGGATATTATGGGAACCCACCCGCGTCCGAAAATATCCCTCCAGACAGGCGACTCTAAATTTGGCTTTCCACTTGCGGCCATATTTGAAAGATAATTCTGCCAGCCTTCGTAACCTGCGGGCATAAATTCCACATTGCCGGTTCTCCTGCGCGTATAGAATGTCTGGTATTGTGTGCTATTGCCGTCTATGCTGTTCGGAAGCCAAGCGGTAAAGATACCCATAATCTCTTTGTTTTGCTCGATTGTACTGTTTAACAGACCGTTAAATCTGGTCCTTCGAACATCTACCTCAGTATTCTCAAAATCGCTGAATACCTGTGAAAGCATTTCTACGGCAGAGGTGAAGCTTTCTATACGCCGCTGGACTTGAAGCGAACTGGAGTAGGCCATCTCACTGGCATACTCATACGTTGCCTCTCTCTGCAAATTTGCGGACTGCCTGAGAGTGATAACCGCGAAAATTACGAGAACTACCAGAACCATCGCAAGGATGATGCCTATTAACTTAATTCTAAGACCCATATTATTTCTCCTTACATGGTAAAAAATAAAGCGCTGTGGACAAAAACCACAGCGCCTTTTGTGCTTTATATTAATTAGCAGCCTGTATTTTCCATGTTAAATTTCCTACTCATTAAATATAAATAGAATTTTGCGATTTGTCAAACGGAAGGATTTGAATTTAAAGCTCATAAGCTCTTTTGAATACTTTATTATGGATTGTTTTAAAATTATTTGTATTATATTTTATAATAAAAGCAAAAGCCCTTTTATACAGATGCCGGAACCACGGCAGGATTTTTTAATTCAAAATCTTTTCTAATCGCACAGACAAAATTTTTTTCTTCCTTTGCGGTATTTATTAAAACATAAACCGGAATATCGTTATTTTGGACAAAAAACTGTCTTTGCCATGTTAGATGTATAATATTTTGAATTTTCGGCGAAAAGATTGTTCCCCTGTGTGTCGATGCTGACAATCAGCGGTCCGAACTCGTGGCTTTTCATTACCCAAAGACACTCCGCCATTCCAAGTTCCTGCCAAAAAACATTTTCAATTTTTTCGATTTGACTTGCGCCAAGCACAGCGCAGCCGCCCGGATATACGCAGTGAATCGCGCAGTATTCTCTGCACGCGGAAGCGGTTTTCTCTCCCATGCCGCCCTTGCCGATCATCACCTTTACGCCTGTTTTTTGAATAAAATCCGCCGCCCATTTTTCCATGCGCACGGACGATGTCGGCCCTATCGAAACAAGTTCCCATTTATCTACGTTTCCCCTGACAATAGGCCCCGCGTGGTAATTTGCGCCGCCTTTCAAGTCAACAGGGCAGGGCAGTCCCTCTTCCGCAATTCTATGGTAGACTTCGTCCCGCCCAGTTACGAGTATTCCTGAAAGATAGAAAATATCCCCGGCGCGTAAGCCGGAAATGTCATCATCGCATAACGGCAGGTTAAGAATTTTTTTCATAGCGATGCTCCCCGGTAGGTAGGCAGTTCGTAAGAAAGATCGCTCTTAAAGCTGATGATTCCGCGGCGCATGGTGTAACACGACACGTTTACCGCGCAGGCGATTGTCGCGGTATGCCTTGCCGAAGATTCGATGTGTACGCCCATTACCGCCTGATTGCCGCACAGACCCTGCGCGCCCATGCCGAGGCTGTTAAGTCCGTCCGTTATACGCTTTTCAAGTTCCGCTCCTTTGGGGTGCGGGTGTTTTGTTCCCAAAAGCCTGACGCACGCTTTTTTTGAAAGAACGGCGGCGTTTTCAATGTTGTGCCCAAGACCGATCCCCACAAGCAGGGGAGGGCAGGCATTAATCCCTGAGCCGGTAATTGCGTTAAACACAAAAGGGATGATCGCCTCAAGTCCGTCTGAGGGCTTAAAGACACGCGCCTGCCCGGGAAGGCTGCAACCCGCGCCTGAAAAATAGAGGGTAATTTCCATTTCTGATGAAGCGGGAACAATTTCCCAGTCGATCCACGGGGTGCGCTCTCCTGTATTGTCGCCTGTGTTTTTTTCGTCAAAATAGTTAACAGCGTTCGGTCTTAGAGGGACGCTTTTTGTCGCCCTTCGCACCGCTTCTGTAATAACTTCCCGCGTAATGTCCAGATGCGGGAATGTTGTTCCCGCTTTTACATAAAATTGCAACAGACCCGTGTCCTGACAGCAAGGGCGGTTAAGGTTACGCGCCATTTGCAGATTTTCAAAATAACTGTCGTAAATCGCCTTTTGCAGTGGCGTATCTTCGCGCCCGCGCATTTCCTCAAGGCGCGCCATTACGTCGTCGCTCAGGCGGACTGCGGCAAGCGCGATAAATTTTTCTATAGTAGAGATAAATTTTTCTTTAGCGCTTGTTTCACCTAACATGTTATTTTACTTGGCCAGTTTTTTCCGCAATATTTTTATCTGCCGACGCACTTCTTTAGGAGCAGGACCTCCGGGAAGATCGCGCCCTTTAACACACGCCATGGGAGTTATCGCTTTGTAAATATCTTCCTCGAAAAGTTTGGAGTGTTTTTTCAATTCGGCAAGGCTAAGGCTTGAGATATGTTTATGCCCCGCTTTTATGCAATCGCGTACAATGAGGGCGGCGGTTTCATGGGCGGCGCGGAAGGGAAGCCCCTTGCGGACAAGGTATTCCGCCGTGTCGGTCGCTTCCAAAAAACCGCCGGTACACGCGGCTTTCATTCGCTTTAAGTTAAACTGCGCAGTCTTCATCATGCCAACGAAAATGCGAAGGCAGATACTCAGTGTGTCGATGCTGTCAAAGAGGCTTTCCTTGTCCTCCTGCAGATCTTTGTTGTACGCGTAGGGCAGACCTTTCAGCAAAGTTAAAAGGGTTACAAGATTTCCTGTTACTCTCGCGGATTTACCGCGGATAAGTTCGGCGAAGTCGGGATTTTTTTTCTGAGGCATTATCGAGGAGCCGGTGCTCCACGATTCGGCAAGTTCAATAAATTTAAATTCTTCGCTTGCCCACAGAACCACGTCCTCGCAGAAACGGGAAAGGTGAACCATTGTAATCGCGCAGTCGCCGGACAGTTCCAGAGCAAAGTCGCGATCCGCGATAGCGTCCATTGAGTTAAGACTCATGCGGCTGAAGCCGAGTGCGAGAGCGGTCGCTTTGCGATCAAGTGGAAGAGTAGAGCCGGCTAACGCGCCGCTTCCAAGAGGACATTCGTCAAGACGGGAAAGCGCGTCTGAAAAGCGGGAAATATCGCGTTCCAACGCGGCGCACCACGCGGTTAGGTGAAAACCAAGCGTTACAGGCTGCGCCCGCTGAAGGTGAGTGTAGCCGGGCATTATGCTCGTTACGTGCAACTGCGCAACGTCAAGGAGCGTGTCAGCCGCCGCCGCCAGTTCCGTCTGTAACAATGGAATTTCTCGTTTTAAGTACAGGCGGAAAGCGGTTGTTACCTGATCATTTCTGCTGCGTCCCGCGTGAACCATTTTCCCGGCATCGCCCAGCCGCTCTGTAAGAACAGCCTCCAGAAATGAATGTATGTCCTCATGTGACGCGTCAACCGTCAATGTGCCTGCTCTAATTTCACCGGCTATGTTATTAAGTTCGCGTACTATTTTCGCGGCGCTGTCTTTGGGAATAATTCCCTGTCTGCCAAGCATCGCGGCGTGCGCCTTGTTCCCTTCGATGTCGTCAAAAACAAGGCGTTTATCTACATTGATAGAAGCCTGAAAAGCGAACGCCGCATCTTCCGGTTTTTCCGCAAGCCGTCCCGCCCAAAGCGGTTTTGCCTTTGAAGAAGCCGGTTTCTTTTTTTCGACGCGCGTGTTTTTTTTCAATTCTTTTTCTTGCCTGTGGAAGAAGCAGGTTTTGCCCTGCTGGTTGTTGTTTTACCCTTTCCGGCGTTACCCGAAGACGCGGGCGTTTTCGCGCTCTGCGTTTTTACGCCGCCGCCTTTCCTTTCCTGTTCCATGAGCGAGCGCACAAGAACAGGAAGCCCGTAGAGCCTGATAAATCCCTTCGCGTCGGCGTGGTTGAAAAGTTCTCCTGTTGTAAAACTCGCGAGGCTTGTATTGTAAAGAGAGTTAGGTGAAGTAACGCCGGCGGCGCTTATCGAACCTTTGTAAAGTTTTACCCTCACCTTGCCGGAAACAGTTTCCTGCGTGCTGTCAACAAAAGCGGAAATAGCTTCGCGTAACGGCGTGAACCACAGACCGCCGTAGATAAGCTCGCCCATTTTAAGAGCGGCTTGCTGTTTGAAAGAGTAAGTCTGCCTGTCAAGACAGACGTGCTCAAGCTCACCATGCGCGTAGTAGAGGATACTGCCGCCGGGAGTTTCATACACGCCCCTGCTTTTCATTCCCACAACGCGGTTTTCAACGAGGTCTACAATGCCGATGCCGTTCGCCCCGCCGATTTTGTTAAGCTGGTTGATCAGCGCGACCCCTTCCATTCTTTTGCCATTAAGCGCGACCGGGACGCCCTTTTCAAATTCAATTTCGACATATTCAGCCTTGTTAGGCGCTTTTTCCGGCGCAACCGTTATAGAGAGCATTTTTTTCAAATGCGGCTCGTTCGCTGGGTCTTCAAGTTCAAGCCCTTCGTGCGAAATGTGCCACAGGTTGTCGTCCATGCTGTAGGAATTTTTCTTTTTAACAGGCGCGGGAATTTTCCTTCTGGCGAGATACCTCATCTCATCTTCCCGGCTTTTTAGCTTCCATGTCCGCCACGGAGCGATTATTTCCAAATCGGGGGCAAGCGCCATGATTCCAAGATCGAATCGAACCTGATCGTTTCCCTTGCCTGTCGCGCCGTGGGCGACGGCTGTCGCTTTTTCCTTTCGCGCGTATTCAACTAACACTTTCGCGATTAACGGTCTTGCGGTGGAAGTTCCAAGCAGGTATTTATCTTCATACACGGCTCCCGCTTTAAGCGCAGTCCAGATATATTGTTCAACATATTCTTTTTTAACATCGGCGACATAACACGCCGCGGCTCCTGTCGTCATCGCCCTTTTTTGAATTGCCTTCCAGTCCGCGTTCTGTCCGACATCAACGCAAACGGCGATAACTTCGCAGTCATGATTTTCCTTCAGCCAAGGGATGATCACCGTAGTATCAAGCCCGCCCGAATAAGCGAGAACAATTTTCTTCTTCATTGAAAAACTCCTAAATTAATGTGCAGCCGCATAACTTACTGAAGGTTTGCGGGGTTTTGTTTATTATCCATTATGTTAAGTTTTTAAGCAAGATAAAGGGGAAAATTAAAGAAATTGCCGATATTGAATGAAAGAAGAATGAAAAAACCGGTAAAAGTTCCTAAAAAGGCAAATTCTGCGAGAAAAACGACGCAAAAAAGCGGAAAAAAGGCGATAAATACCGCAAAAACGCCCCGAAAACGGCGAAAAAACGGCAATTCCGACATAGTCAGAGCTTTTATGATGGCAGGCGTACTGATCGTTTTATCGGCGGCTATTTCCACTGCCGTTATCATTGTTCGTTCATCATTGAAAGAATCGAGCGCGGTTGACCTTCAACGTGAATCAACGCTTCCAATAATTGATGAAAATAAAAAGCCGACCGTCGTAGAATCAACGGCGGAAAATTCCGCGTCCTCCGCGAAAGAAAACGGCAAGAGTGTTGTTTCAGTTTCACCGCGTCAACAACCCAAGCAGGAGCGAAGCGAAAACGCTCCGGCGCGCGGTACGACAATTTCAGCTAACACGACTCCCGCGCCCGTAGTTCCTGCGACCGCAGTTTCCTTGCCGCAAAGAGCGCCTGAAAGAGCGGTTGAAAATTTGGGAACTCTTGTTTTTATGATAGACGACGCGGGCAACAACCTTCGCGAGTTGGAACCGTTCCTGCGCATTTCCGGTCCGCTTACGATTGCGGTATTACCGGGGCTTCCAAATTCCGCCGAAGCCGCGCGGCGCATAAGAGCCGCCGGAAAGGAAGTTTTCCTTCACCAGCCAATGGAAGCCATAGGCGCGCAGGACCCCGGTCCCGGCGCGATTTATTCCGGCATGAGCGCCGAAGAGATTCGCGCGATACTGAAACGCAATGTCGCGGAAGTTGGACCTGTGGCGGGTATCAACAACCATCAAGGTTCTAAAATTACAATGGACAAAGAGGCGATGCAAACAATACTCTCCTTCTGCGCCGAAAACAATCTGCATTTTCTGGATTCGCGGACAACCGCCGAAACTGTCGTCCCGGTTGTGGCGGTAAGTATGGGAATGAGGATTGGAGAGAGGAATGTTTTTCTTGACAATGAACAGGATCGGGAATCGATGCTTAAGTATGTTTCAAACGGACTTACAAGGGCGCAAAAAAGCGGCAGCGCGGTAATGATCGGACACACATGGTCGCCCGAACTCGCGCCGCTGTTAGCCGAACAATACCCGCTTCTTGTCAAACAGGGATATGCTATCAAGACGGCTTCTGATATAATTGGAAAATGAATTACATAAACGCTACATCAAGTGTCGTTAGCTGACATACACACTACAGGATTTTGGTGACAGGTACCATGCTCCCCTATTAATACGTTACCACGCCGTTGTGAAGCTGCTGTATGGAACCGTGGCGCTCCCGCTGGAAAAGTCCACCGTGGCACGCTGGTACGTTAAGTTGTCATAGTCATACAGAAGTACCTCCCGGTTCCCTGATCCTGTCCAAAGGTTTACGAGCGTGCCCGGGATCCAAAGCCTGAATTTATTAGTGACGCTACCGCCTGTTGCCTGCCAAGTGGTGCCCATGTTTGATGAGGCGCTGACAAAGTCGCTACTGCTGGAAAGACTCGTGCCCGCGGCGAACACAGACACGGAGTAATCTCCGCTGGGAAGTCCGGTGATGGTCAGCAAGCTGCCGCCACCGCCTCCTCCTCCGTTGTCGTCGTCTTTGTCGTTGTCGAAGTTGCAAGCGGCTAATGAGAACCCGATTACCGCTACTAAAGCGATTATTGTTAACAGTTTGTAAAAATTTTTCATACAATACTCCTTAATATGGAAAATTAGGCATAGATTTCTAATTATCATCATATAACCTTACCTTATTATGTATATTATACATTTTTAAGTAATGTGTCAATAAGGGAAATACAAATAAAATGACATTACAGGTAAGGAAATGGGGAAGAAATCAAGCCTAAAAGATATTTTTTCAAGAAAACTACGTGAAAATCGCCGAAAAAAGGGCTTAACTCAGGAAAAACTGGCTGAAATAGTCGGGATTTCCACCCATTACCTTGCAATGCTGGAAACAGCCCGAAATTTTCCCACCGCTGATACGTTAGAACGTCTTTGCGCCGCTCTTGAGATACCTGTGTATGAACTTTTTATAACTGATCCTTCCCCGAGAGAAGAAATGGAACAACTTAGGCAAGATATAGTGAACGAAATAAATCAAACTGTTAATAAGGCAATAAAACAATCATTTGCGGAAGAAAGTAAAAAGAAGAAAAAACAATAAGTTTTGGTGGCAATAATTGCCTTTCCAAAACCAGCGAAAAGCGTTAAAATATTTGAGGGTTAATGCCTAAAGCATGATTATTAATCGCGGGATTTGCGTATTACAGCTTTGAGTACTTAGTACCTTTGCGTCTCCGCGAGAGGTCTTTTTGTGAAAGTTCTTGGAATTGAAACTTCGTGCGATGAGTGTTCCGCCTCTGTCGTGCAGGACGGCGAAAAAATACTCTCCAATGTGATAGCTACGCAGATACCTTTTCACGCGCCTTGGAGCGGAGTAGTCCCGGAAATAGCCAGTCGCAAACATACGGAGTGGATTTACGCGGTAACAAAAGATGCGCTGGATAAAGCCGGATTGAATGTTGAAGATATTGACGCTGTTGTCGTAACAAACCGTCCCGGTCTTTTCGGCTCTTTATTAGTCGGGCTTTCCTTCGCCAAGGCGTTCGCGTGGGCGCGTAACATTCCTTTTATCGCGGTGGATCACATGCTGGCGCACCTGTATGCCCCGCGCCTTACCGCCGATAACAAGCCGGAATATCCGTTCTTGGGGCTGTTGGTTTCGGGGGGGCATACAATTATCTGCAGAGCGGATAATTTTGACGATATTACGGTGCTTGGAACCACGATTGACGACGCGGCGGGAGAGGCGTTCGACAAAGTGGCGAAGTTTTACAATTTCGGCTATCCCGGCGGCGTCGTTATCGACAAAATGTCGCGTAACGGAGACAGCGGAGCTTTCCGCTTTCCGATGCCTTCCCTTCACAAGGGCGAACACAGATACGACGTGTCGTATTCAGGCTTAAAAACAGCGGTTGTCAATCAGCTTGAAATGTTCAAGGTGAAGGAAGGAGAGTCCCAACCGCAGGACATAGCCGCTTCTTTTCAAAAAACAGCCGTGGAAATCCTGTTACGCGCATTGTTAAACGCCGCCGAAGACACGGGTATTTCTACCATTGTTGCGGGCGGCGGCGTTGCCGCTAACAGCCTCCTTCGTTCGCGCCTTGCCGAACAGCCGCGTCTTAACTGTATTTTTCCGCCTCTTGAACTGTGCGGCGACAACGCCGCCATGGTAGCCGGAATCGGCTATCACTACCTTGCGAGAGGGGAGCGCTCACCTCTTAACGTTACGGCAAGCGCGCGGGTTACGGGATTTAAGAAAAAATATCCGTAAAATATTAATTTGTAGCTTTGGGCGTTTCTTTATCCTTTTTTGCGGAATGGCGTCCCTTTTGCTTTTTCAAAGTTTCTACAAGCTGTTCAATCTGTAAAATTACATAGTCTCTAAAATGAGGATCAAGCTCGGTAAAAACATCCAACAGTTTCTGCAGTTGTAAATCGGCAAACCTTTCGCTGAACATTTTTCCCTTTCCGGTTAAAAGGTACTCCTTTGACACGCCGTATTGGGAACAAACAAGCGCGATTAAACGGTCATTTATCGGTCTCTTTCCATTCTCAATTTGAGCGTAATAAGACTGACTCACTAAAATGCCCTTGCAAAAATCCCTTTGAGAAATATCAAGCTCATCTCTGACAGCGGCAAGCCTGCCCGGAATATCGTTCATTTAATTTTTTACGCGCTTTTTGCCGCTGGCTCCATGTACTTTTCGATGTATTCTTCTTTAACGCGCAGAAGGTCTTCTTTGGGAAGATCGGCTAACACTTTCCAGCCGAGGTCAAGAGTGCGCCCGATACTGCGGTTTTCGTATTCGCCCTGGGTCAGGAAAACCTGCTCAAACTTTTCGCCGAATTTCAGATAACGCTTGTCGCTTGGGGAAAGCTCCTCTTCGCCGATTATCGAGGCAAGATTGCGAACCTGCTTCACTCTCGCGTATGCGGCAAAAAGCTGGCTGGAAACGTCCTTGTGATCTTCCCTCGTCATGCCGGGACCTATTCCGTCCTTCATAAGACGCGAAAGGCTTGGAAGTCCGGCGACAGGCGGGTAAATGCCTCTTTGGAAAAGTTCGCGGTCAAGGACAATCTGTCCCTCGGTGATGTAACCTGAAAGGTCGGGAATTGGATGGCTAATATCGTCATTTGGCATCGAAAGAATAGGGATTTGCGTAATTGAGCCAGTAGAGCCTTTTATTTTTCCCGCCCTTTCGTATAACGAAGCAAGATCGGAGTATAGGTAACCGGGGTACCCCTTACGGCTTGGCACTTCTCCGCGGATTGAGGAAACTTCCCGCATCGCTTCGCAGTAGTTGGTCATGTCGGTCATCACGACAAGGACGTGCATGTTTTTTTCGTAGGCAAGGTACTCCGCGGCGGTAAGGGCACATCGCGGAGCGACAAGCCTTTCGAGGGAAGGCGAGTCGGCAAGGGAGAGAAAGACGACAACGTTGGAAAGGACGCCCGAATGTTCAAAATCGTCGAGGAAGAAGCGGGCAACGTCGTTTTTTACGCCCATCGCGCAGAAAACAACGACAAATTGTTCGCCTTCGGAAGATTCATCTTTAAAATTGAGAATTTTCGCCTGACGGACAATCTGCGCGGCGAGGCGGTTGTGCGGAAGTCCGTTACCTGAAAATATCGGGAGTTTTTGTCCGCGAATGAGCGTGTTCATTCCGTCTATCGAGGAAACTCCTGTTTGAATAAAATCGCGCGGGTAGGTTCGCGCGTATGGGTTAATCGGAAGCCCGTTAATGTCGAGGGTTTTCGATGAAAAGATACTGCCGTATCCGTCAATCGGCTCTCCAAGTCCGTTGAAAACGCGTCCCAGAAGACCCATGCCGACGCGAAGTTCCATCGGTCTGTCCAAAAATTCCACGCGGGAGTCGTCGGCGGAAAGACCGGTGCTGTTGCCGAAAATCTGAATTGCTGTCCAGTTTTCGCTTAAATCCAAAACGCGTCCGAGCCTCTTGCTGTTTTCACGGTCATAGACCGCTACCATATCGTTAAAGCCCACGTTACGGCTTCGCGCGGTGATTACCACAGGTCCTTCAATGCGGGCAAGCCCTCTGTATTCAATGCCTCTCATAAAACATTCCTTGTGCGGTAGGCGCGTTCAAGCTCGTCAAGCGCGTCGCGCATTTTTCCCTCAAACGAATTTATATCGCCGGGAGAGTCGTTCCTTACCGTGCTTTTAAGACGCGACAGGTTTTCTTTTAATCCTGTTTCCGATATTTTTGTCATGGGCGCGCCAAGTCCAATGCAGGTACGGGCGCGTTCGTGAAATTCCATTATCACTTCCAACAACCGCACCTGTTTTTCGGGGACACAGTACATATCAACATCGTCAAAAGAATTCTGCTGAAGAAAACCGTCCTTGATAATCTGCGCCGTAAGAAGAATCAATTTTTGCTCATCGGGCAGGGCGTCCGGTCCAATGAGACGCACAATTTCAGCTAACCTCTGTTCCTGTTTTAAGAGATCCATACACGCCTTGCGAATTTCAACCCAGCGCGGATTCACCTGTTCCCACCAGTGCTGAACTTCATCGGCGTATTCGGAATAACTGTCGATCCAGCTTATCGCGGGGTAATGCCGGGCGTTCGCAAGGTCTCTGTCCAATGCCCAGAAACAGCGGATAAAACGTTTTGTGTGCTGGGTTACAGGCTCGGAAAAGTCGCCGCCCGGAGGAGAGACCGCTCCGATTATAGAGACAGAGCCTTCCGATCCCGAAAGGGTGCGCACCCTGCCGGCGCGTTCGTAGAATTCGGCGAGCCTTGTTGGAAGATAGGCGGGGAATCCTTCTTCTGCCGGCATTTCTTCCATTCTGCCGGAAAGTTCGCGTAACGCTTCAGCCCACCTGCTTGTTGAATCCGCCATGATTGCCACATGGTAGCCCATGTCGCGGTAGAACTCCGCAAGCGTAACTCCGGTGTAGATTGACACCTCACGCGCCGCTACCGGCATATTTGAAGTGTTGGCGATCAACAGGGTTCTTTCCATCAGACTGCGCCCAGTGCGCGGGTCTTGAAGTTCGGGGAATTCCGTGAGTACGTCCGTCATTTCATTGCCGCGCTCTCCACAGCCGATGTAGATGATTACATCCGCGTCGCACCATTTGGCGACCGCGTGCTGTGTCATGGTTTTGCCCGTACCGAAACCGCCGGGAATTGCCGCGGTTCCGCCCTTGGAAAGCGGGAAAAAAATGTCGATGACTCGCTCACCGGTGATAAGCGGCTGATCCGGCGAAAGTCGCGCGGCGATAGGGCGGGGCAGGCGCACAGGCCACCACTGCGCGATTGGGATTTCTTCGCCAAGGCTGGTTTTTGCCGCCGTTTGAAAAATCGTGTAATCGCCCTCGCCGCCTAAATGCGCTATATCGCCGCCCTTGATATTCGGCGGAATCATAATCTTGCACGTAACACTTTCGGTCTCTTTTACCGAGCCGAGCACCGTTCCGGCGGCGGCGGGAACTTTTTCGCCCAAGGCGATTTTAGCGGCTAATTCGGGATTGGGAATAAAGCGCCACTTTTTTTCCGGGTCAAGAGGATTGCCCCTTCCGCCGGGACTCATAAACGCCCCGTCTTTTTCGTAGAGTCTTTCAAGCGGACGCTGAATGCCGTCGTAAATCGTTCCCATAAGACCGGGACCAAGCAGGACGGAAAGAGGTCGTCCGGTGGAATTCGCCGACCCTCCCACCTTAAGACCGGTGTTGTCCTCGTAAACCTGAACGACAGCTTCATTGCCTTCAAGACGGACAATTTCGCCGATGATTTTCTTTTCCCCAACTTCGACAAGATCGAAAAGCCCCGCTTCTCCCAAACCGGACGCTCGTATAATCGGACCGGAAATTCGGCGAATCTGTCCCTGCTTCACCATGACCGTTCCTCCATGAAGGCGCGTCCCATCAATGCCTCGACCAATTCTTCGCGTTTTTCCTGAAGGAGAAAATCTATGATATTTTGAATTGAAGCGATAATGCGCACATTTCCGGTTTCCAGCGTTATGGACGGATATTTACCGGCAGTGGAAATTTCTTTTATATCGCAGGATACGCCCGCTTTTTTCAAAACGGCTTCCGCGTCTTTCTTTTCAAACCCGCTGATAAACGCGTTTTTTTGGGAAGCGGACGAAAATTCTTCGCAAAGCGCAAGCCGTTTCGTTAGCTCGCCGGAAAGCAATTCCAGAACCCTGCCGTGCTCCAAACCTTTGTACCAGGCTTCTGAGGCTGAATTCAACATGTTTTCGATTTTTTCAACTTTTGCCCTTTGTTTGTCAATCGGAAGCCGCGCCATAATATTTTCGGCAGCTGTTTCACGCTGTTCGCCGTACTTTTTATCAAGCTCGTCAATGCTTTCCGCTGTTTTCTTTTCCCATTCAGCGGTTTGGGTGAGCGCGGTTTCATCGGCGGTTTTCAGGATACGCTGGGCTTTCTTCCTTGCGTCCTCAAGAATTTCGCGATCAAGTGTTTCTGTAGATTGCAGTTCTTCCATAAAATAACCAACAGTGTAGATCAATTATGGAAGAATTTGAAAAGTTGTTCAAGTGGCTAAAAAACGACGCTATTTGCCTTTGGCTTCAAGTTTATCAAGACCGATTTGCGCCAGCCGTTTGAAGTGGCGGGGAAGCAGTTCTTCGTCCGGGGTATTGTAATATTCAAGCACGTCCGTGAATTCCTGACGGGACTGACCGTACTTTTTCTGCTTGTAATGAATATTGGCGATTTCATATTCCGCGGTAATGACAAGATCGATATTGCTTCTGTACCGATCACGCAGGACTTCATAGTATTGAAGGGCAGTTCTGAAACGATTCTTGTCAGTCGCTTCCTGAGCGCGCTGTATCAATTCAGCGGGAGTAAGCTCTTCGCTGATATTCGCGGCTGTAACGCAGGCGGAAAACAACAACGCCGAAAGCGCGAATAAAACGCGCTGTTTAACATAAAATTTTAACATAGCAGAAGTATATATATAACATCAGTTTTAGTAAAGGGTAACAGAAGCCGTTCCGTTCACTGTCCGTAGTTTGACATTTACCCCAAAATGATGTATTTTAAGAGTAACGTGCGCGTTAACGTCATTTTTCATGGAGGGGGAAAAATGAAAAGAAGAGCTTTTCTATTTTTGGCAGTAGCCGTTGCATTGCTGGCGGGTGGCTGTGAAACGTTAGATTTGGAATGGACAGCGCTGACTGCGGAAGACTATCAGGCAAGAGGGTTTAAGTATTTTGATAGAAACGACTATGACAGCGCCATAGCGGAATTTACTAAGGCGATCAATCTTGACCCCGATTTTGCCTTGGCGTATATTGATCGAGGTCATGCGTATTACGGACGAAGCCTTGTATATGCCGGCAAGGGCGATTGGGAAATGTACTTGGCGGACAAAGAACGCGCCGTAGTGGACTGGGCGGACGGTGGTATACTATTAGCTAACCAAAGGATACAGCTTAACCCCAATAATGCCTATGCGTATAGCTGGCGGGGCTTGGCGTATAGCGACAAGAAGGAATATGACCGGGCATTTGCGGACTTTGAACATGCAATACAACTTGACCCTAATAATTCCAACACATATTACTTTCGAGGAGTGGCAAATTACAATAAGAAGGATTATGACAGCGCAATCGCGGACTTTTCTAAAGCGATACGAATTGACCCTAATAATTTTTATTGCTATTCCCGACAAGCCGATGTGTATTATAAACAAGGCGATTATGATAATGCTATCGCGAATTTTGAAGCCATGTTGCTGATCAAGCCGAATGACATCCTTACCAAACATTGGCTTGAAAATGCCCGGCAAATGAAAGAGCGGTAAGGGAAGCGCCTGTCCTTATAATTGACCATGCCAGCTTAAAAGTGCATAATAAACCATGATTGCGGGTATTATCGGCGCTACCGGTTATGCCGGAGCCGAATTGGTCAGGCTCCTTTCGGGGCATCCAAAAATTGAAAAACTTGTACTTTCCTCAGTGAGTTTTGAAGGGGAAAAATTTGAGGATATATACCCCAATTTTTTAGGCAGGGTCTCAGCTTCGCTTTTGAAAGCCGAAGACGTTATCGCCGCCTCAGACGTTGTTTTTTCCGCACTGCCTCACGCTGTCGGGGAGCCATTTGCCGCCGCCTGCATGGAGCGGAAAATTCACTTTATCGACCTTTCCGCGGACTTTCGTTTTGATGATGACGAAGCCGTTTATAGCGCATGGTACGGCAAGACGTATCAATACCCCGAACTTCATAAAAAATCGGTTTACGGTCTTGTTGAGTTGAACAGGCGGAAAATCAAGGAACTTGCCGCGAAGGGGTCTGTGATTATCGGAAACCCCGGCTGTTATCCCACAGGCGCGTCCCTCGGCGCTTTTCCCGCTCTGGCGAAAGGGCTTTTCGGCGGCGGTACGATCATCGTTGACTCCGCGTCCGGCACTTCGGGCGGCGGCAGAGAGCCGTCCCGATCTTTTCACTACAGCGAATGTGCCGATTCTGTCGCGCCGTATAAGGTCGCCTCTCACAGACATTCCCCCGAAATAGCGCGAAACATGGCGGCAATGGCGGCGGGTTTTCCCTCGCCGCAGGTTATATTTACGCCGCACCTCGCGCCCATGAGCAGGGGTATCTTAAGCACGATTTACATTCCCCTGTCGCAGAAATGGCGCGTAACGCCGGGCGGCGCGAATATGCCGCCGTCAAAAGAAATTGAGGCGAAGACAGAAGAAATACGCGCTCTTTACGCGGATTTCTACAAGGACGAACCCTTTGTGCGCGTCCTTCCCGCCGGTCTTGCCGCCGCGACAAACCGCGTGCGCCAGTCAAACTACTGCGACATTTCCGTAAATGTGGACTTAAACGGCTCCACGCTGATAGCCGTCACCGCCATTGACAACATGGTAAAAGGCGCGGCGGGACAGGCGGTTCAGAACATGAACATCCTTTTTGGTTTTGATGAAAAAACGGGACTGGAAGCAATTCCCGCTTTATTTTGACAGGAGCGTTTGTGAAAGAAATTAAAGGCGGAGTTTGCGCGCCGAAAGGATTTTTAGCCGGCGGTATAAGGTGCGGTATCAAGGCAGGTTCGCAAAAAAAGGACTTAGCCCTTATCTATTCGCAAAAACCCTGTAACGCGGCTGGAGTGTTTACTTCTAACAAGGTGAAAGCCGCAAGCGTGCGCGTTAGTCAGGAAAGCGTCGCGGACGGAAAACTGCGCGCAATTATCGCCAATTCGGGAAACGCCAACGCCTGCACCGGACAGGCGGGCATGGACGCGGCGCGGCGTATGGCTTGCGCGGCGGCATCCGCTCTTTCTTCAATCGAGCCTTCGGATGTCGCGGTCGCTTCCACAGGCGTTATCGGCGTTCCTCTGCCGGTAGAGGCGATAGAGAAAAATATCGGCGCTCTAAAAGCCGCACTGCGTAACGACGAACAGGGGCACGCGGACGCCCTTGAAGCTATCATGACGACAGATACCCGTAAAAAGGAATTTGCCGTGGAAATTGAAATCGGCGGAAATACGGCGCGTATCGGCGCGATGACAAAGGGGTCGGGAATGATTCACCCCAACATGGCGACAATGCTCGCCTTCATCACCACCGACGCCGCGGTAGAAAGAGACGCTCTCGATTCGGCTCTGCGCCGCGCCGTAAAACGCTCCTTTAACCGCCTTACGGTGGACGGCGACACTTCCACCAACGATATGGTTCTTGTAATGGCGAACGGCGAAGCGGGGAATACATCTTTAACGGTCGAAAGCGCCGGTTATGAAATTTTCTCCGGCGCGCTTGAAAAAGTCTGCGTTGAGCTTACCCGCAAAATGGCGCGCGACGGCGAGGGAGCGACAAAACTTGTTACCGTAACCGTTACAGGCGCGGGAAACGAAGAAACAGCCGAAGCGTTGGCGAAATCCGTCGCGTCATCAAGCCTTGTAAAAGCCGCCTGTTTCGGCGCGGACGCGAACTGGGGGCGTGTGTTATGCGCCATGGGCTACGCGGGAGTTGATTTTGACCCTGAAAAAACGGACGTCAGTTTTAAGAGTTCTTCGGGGGAAATAGAAGTCTGCAAAGACGGCGGAACCGTTCAGTTTTCCGAAGAAAAAGCGAAGGAAATTCTTTCGCGGGAAGAAATTGAAATTTTGATCAGACTTGGCGAAGGGGACGCGAAAGCCTCCGTATGGGGGTGCGATCTTACATACGATTATGTTAAAATAAACGGGGATTATAGGTCATGAAACGGAGTTTCATGTTCGATTTTACTGCGCGGCTGTGCATCCGCGCTAAATTGAGGTTGTCATGAGTGAACATACAATTTCCAATAAAGACAGAGCCGCTCTGCTCGTTCACGCGCTTCCATATATTCAGAGTTTTCAGAATAAAACCATCGTTGTTAAATACGGCGGAAGCGCCATGCAGAGCGACGCGCTGAAAAAGGCGGTAATTGAGGACGTGATCCTCATGTCGTGCGTGGGAATCCGCACCGTACTCGTTCACGGCGGCGGACCGGAAATTGAGGCGATGTTGAAAAAGACCGGCAAGGAAAGCCGATTTGTAAACGGGCTTCGCTACACCGATGAAGAAACAATGGACATAGTTCAGATGGTTCTCTGCGGCAAGGTAAACAAGGAAATAACCGCCCTCATTCAAAAAACAGGCGGCAGGGCAATCGGCTTGTGCGGAATTGACGGCGGTCTCTTAAAAGCGCGCCGAATAAAAGGAGAGGACTTAGGTCTGGTCGGCGAAATACATGAAGTCGACTCTTCAATGTTAAACTCAATATTAGGCTCAGGCGCTATCCCTGTGATTTCTTCGGTGGCTTACGGAACAGGCGATGACGAGGGAAAACCCCTCAACATAAACGCCGATATTGCAGCCGCCAAAGTAGCCGCCGCTCTCGGCGCGGAAAAACTGGTTCTTATGACCGATGTTCGGGGCATCCTGCGCGACGTGAATGACGAAAACTCGCTTGTTAAATCGGTAACAAGAACGCAGTTGGAAGACCTGAAAAAAGAGGGCATTCTCACTAAAGGCATGATCCCCAAAACAGACTGCTGCGCTCTTGCCCTCGACGGCGGAGTAAGAAAGGCGCACATCATAGACGGACGAATTCCCCATGCTATACTCATCGAGCTATTTACAGACGAGGGCATCGGAACGATGTTGTTAAGAGAAGATTTATGTTTAAATGGCTGAAAGAAGCGGACAGAGCTGAAGAAACTCTCTTCATGCTCATACTGTCCCTGTTTTGTTTATTTACTTCACTGTTCCGCCGGTTCTATTCCGGGCACTGGAGTTTTTTCTTTCTTAACTGGAATCTCTTTCTGGCTTTTATTCCCTGGGCGCTTACAAGTATTTCTTTTATTAAGCCGAAGATTCAAAGTTCCGTGATAGGCATCGCGGTTCTTCTTATCTTCTGGCTAGTGTTTTTCCCCAACGCCCCGTACATCATTACCGATCTGTTTCATCTTCGCGTAATTAAAAATATGCCCATCTGGTACGATACGCTGATGATCCTTTCCTACGCGTGGACTGGGCTTCTCTTTGGTTTTTTGAGCCTTTGGGACATAGAGCGTATTCTGGGACGTAATCTGCCGAGGAAGCTTGTTACCTGTATTTCCGGCTTTCTTCTTTTTGTTGGAAGTTTCGGGATTTATATAGGACGTTTTCTCCGGTGGAATACATGGGATCTGTTCACAAGAACAACGGAAGTTCTTAACGATATCGGCGACCGTTTCGTAAATCCTTTTGATCATCTGACAACATGGGGGGTTACAATTTTTATTGGAATTTTTCTCAATATCGCGTACTGGTCATTCAGATTGGCAAAAAGACGTCTGTAAAGCGTTCTCACATTGTGAGAATAAAAAAATAATATGCGCTATAGACAAAAGATTATTAATTTTGATAGAATGATTGGAAGAAGTGAATAAGGAGGCGAATTGGCAGAGAAAGACTTACGTATTAATGAACAGATTAGAGTGCGGGAGGTCCGTTTAATCCGTGATGAGGGGGAGCATCAGGGGATAATGTCTGTTTCCGAGGCGCTTGATATTGCCAGAGAAGCGGGTCTTGATCTTGTCGAAGTCGCGCCTACGGCTGTTCCGCCCGTAGTGAAAATTCTGGATTACGGAAAGTTCAGATTTGAAAATGAAAAAAGAATTCGGGATTCCAAGAAAAAGCAAAAACTTTTAAAGCTGAAGGAAATCCGGATGCAGCCTAAGATCGACGATCACGATCTTGATTTCAAATCGAAACATATTAAGGAGTTTTTATCCGATGGCAACAAGGTAAAAGTAACGATCCGCTTTCGCGGGCGCGAACTTGCCCATACGGAACTTGGTTTTGACGTGATGAAGGACGTTCTTTCCCGCATTGAGGGAGAGTATGTAATGGACAAACCGCCGGCAATGGAAGGACGGTTTATGTCCATGGTCCTTAGTCCCAAAGGCAAGAAATAAATTTTGAGAGGTGGCAAATGCCCAAAATGAAAACAAAAAAGAGCGCGGCAAAGCGTTTTTCCTTTACCGGTTCAGGCAAGGTAAAGTATAAAAAACAGAATCTGCGCCACATTCTGACAAAGAAGTCATCAAAGCGAAAACGGGGTCTGCGTCACGCCGGGATTTTGTCCGATGACAATGTGCCTGTTATTAGAAAACAGCTTCTGCCGTACGGATGAGCGGCAGTAAAGTAAATTGAGAGGGAAATTATGTCGAGAGCAGTAGACGGTTCCAAACGAAAGAACCATCGCAAAAAAATACTAAAACTTGCCAAAGGCTATTGGGGCAGGCGCGGTACAAACTACAAAACCGCCAAGGACGCGGTCGCTAAATCTTTAACATACGCGTACCGCGACAGGAAGGACAGAAAGGGCGAATTCCGCAAACTGTGGATCATCAGGATTAACGCGGCTTGCCGTCAGGAAGGTCTTTCCTATTCGCGGCTGATAGCCGGTCTTGATAAAGCCGGCGTCATTATCGATCGCAAGGCTCTTGCGTGGCTCGCCACCGAAGACAACGCCGCTTTCCGGGCGGTTGTCGCAAAGGCGAAAGCCGCGCTCGGCGCAGCCGCTGGAGCGTAAAAATGATCAGCCTTGAACAAGTCCGGCTTCTGGAGACAAAGGTCTCCAAAGCGATTGAATATGTTCAGCGGGTGAACGCCGAAAACGCCGCCCTTGTTTCGGAGAGGGCGGGATTACAGGCAAAACTGGAAGCGAATAAAAAGAGAATCGACGAGCTTGAAGTGCTTGTTATGCGCTTTAAAGAGGATCAGGGGCGCATTGAAGACGGAATTATCGCCGCCCTTGACCGCCTTAGCCAGTTTGAAGAGGCGTTTGAAAACAGCCTGAAAGAAAATATAACCGCCAAGAAATCTGCGGCAAAACCGCGTGAAAAATCCTCGCAGCCGGAATCGTCGAATCCGGAAGTTTTCTTTGAAATTCCGAAGAAAGAAACCGGCGCTGTCCCGGAAACGCAGGACGACAAGGACGACGAAACCACTCCGGCGGGAGAACTGGATATTTTTTAATGGCCAATGAACTGGGCTTGAACATTCTTGGAACTTCATTTTCTATAACGGCGGACGAGGACGAAGCGTATCTACAGCAGGTGCTGACTCAGTACAAGGCTGCTGTTGAAAACACCCAGAGCATTTCAGGCATTAACGACCCTCTTAACGTCGCCGTATTAACAGGTTTTATGTTATGTGATGAAATAAACAAAATAAAGCGGCAGTTTGAAGACGAGGGAACGGAAGTGGAAGACAGGACGCTTCGTCTTATTTCAAAACTGGAAAACGCGCTTAAAAACTGCGAAAATGACTGAACTGTACAAACTTCGAAATCAAATCAAACACTATGAATGGGGTTCTCCCGAATTGATACCCCGGTTTCTCGGCATACATAACGAAAAGAATGTTCCCTGCGCGGAGATGTGGATGGGAAGCCACGCGTCCGCTCCTTCCCATGTCGTGCCGGATGAAAATGCCGGCGTGCATCTCCTTAAAGGCACGGTAACCCTTGAGGAATTTACCGATGGGGAACTTCCCTTTC
Organism: Treponema sp.; assembly: GCA_031273265.1. Lineage (GTDB taxonomy): Bacteria > Spirochaetota > Spirochaetia > Treponematales > Breznakiellaceae > WQXQ01. The sequence goes on along the minus strand of JAISSH010000024.1, from coordinate 17,917 downwards.
TTTTTAAATTGCTTGCCGTAGAAAAGCCGCTTTCTATTCAGGCTCATCCGAATAAAGAGCAGGCGGCTGAAGGTTTTAAGCGTGAAAACGCAGAGGGGCTTACTTTTAAATCGCCGCGGCGCAATTACAGAGACGGCAATCACAAGCCGGAAATTATGTGCGCCATTACCCCATTTAAATTAATGGCGGGTTTCAGAAAAAAAAATGAAATTTACGCTTCGCTTGAAACGCTGATTAAAATAATTCCGCAGGTAAAGGAAATAATTACCCCGCTGTTACGCGCCATGAATACTGACACGCTCGCTGTTTTTTTCCGTATTCTTTTCGGGCTTTCAGATTTGCAAAAAGAATACCTTTGCTCTTTTCTTATTAAAACAGATGTCCCCGATACGGACGCGATTTCGCCCGAACAATGGAAATATGTTCGGAGTTTTTCAACCCAGTATCCATTTGACCCGGCAATTTTATCTCCGCTTTATCTCAATCTTTTTACGCTTCTGCCGTTTCAGGCGGTTTATATTCCGGCGGGAGTGCTTCATTCGTACATCAGCGGCTTTGGGGTTGAGTTAATGGCAAACTCTGACAATGTGCTGAGGGGCGGACTCACTCCCAAGCATGTGGATATTCCCGAACTGATGAACATAGTCAATTTTAACTCCTATATGCCGCCTGTTTTTACTGTTGATGATTCTTCGCCGTGGATTCGCTATCCCGCGCCGTGCGATGAATTTTCCCTTAACCTTATTCGCGGCGGCGCGGAAAAAATAATTTTTCCGGTGAGCGGGCAGGCGATTTGCCTTGTTACCGAAGGAGAGCTGCACGCCGGAAATTGCTCTTTTAAAAAAGGAGAATCGTTCTTTATTCCCTCGGCGCGGGATAATAACGCCGTTCTTGATTTCAGCGGGAATTTTTCCCTTTTCGCCGCCATTGCGGAAAAAAATTCCGCTAACATGAAAAGCGCAAGCGGCGGTTAATGAAAATTCTTGTGGATGCCGATTCCTGTCCAAAGGCGGCGAGAGAGCTTGTTCTTCGCAGGGCGGAAAAGCTCAATCTTAGGGTGATATTTGCGGCTGACCGTTCCATTCCTGACGCCGAAAAATCCGGCGCGGAAATGGAAATTTGCCCTCCCGGAGATAATTCCGCAGACGACCGCATTGTCGAATTGGCTGAAAACGGCGACCTTGTTATAGCAAGGGACGTTCCGCTGGCAAAGCGCCTTGTTGATAAAGACGTGTCTGTAATTGACGACCGCGGGCGTATTTTTACAAAGAACAACATAAATGAATTTTTATCCCTGCGTAATTTTACGGTCGGTCTTGCGGATAACGGTCTTGGAATTGAAAGAACGGCGAACTACGGCAAAAAGGAATTAAAGTCATTCGCCGACAGTTTGGACAGATTTTTAACAAAGCGCGGAATTTAAAATTTCAGCTCACTCTTCTTCGGATTCCTGATAGCGATCGCGCGTATGTTTTATGTTGGGAAGAATTTCAAAGAAAACTTCTATCAGTTCGGGATCAAATTTGGAACCTGATAATTTGCGTAATTCCTTCAAAACCTCTTTTTCGTCCCAGGGTTCTTTGTATACGCGTTTTGAACACAGCGCGTCGTATACGTCGGCAATCGCGACAATCCTGCCGCCCAGAGGAATTTCCTCCCCCTTTTTGCCTATAGGTTTGCCTTCGCCGTCCGCTCTTTCAATTTCTCCGCTATCGGGATTAACCCAGCCGGGGTAGCCTGTGCCGTCCCAGTTTTCATGGTGTGTAAGCGCGATGTCCTTCGCAAGGCTGTCCATAGGAGAACTAATGTCGCTGAACAGACTCGCTCCGTAAAGGGTGTGGTTCTGCATGATCCTGTATTCTTCCGGGGTAAAGCGGGCGGGTTTTTTCAGCACGGCGTCGGAGATCGCTACTTTTCCAACATCGTGGAGCATTGAACTTATTTTCAACGTGTCGCGGAATTTGTCCTGATCCCCTTGCGGTACTTTATGATGAAAAGCCCACCGGTCGTAGATATCGACCGCGTAGCCCGCGACGCGGTTGACATGAGTGCCGGTTTCTTTCGGGTCGCGGAGTCCCGACATTTTTATCATCCGCAGAATCATCGCTCTTGTAATAAACGCCCGCTGAAGAACACTCGAAGCGTTATTCGCAAAATGGGTAAGCAAGACTTCGTCATCCGGCGAGAAAGGAATGATGACGTCTTTATTATTTTTCGCGTTTATTACCTGTATAACGCCCATAAGCCGCTTTTCGTTTGAAATCAAAGGGATTGTCAGGCTGGAAACGGTTTTGTATCCGGTAATTACGTCGAAAGACGAATGAAACGAATACGGCGCTTCGGGAGGAATGTTGTACATATCGGGGATATTGATCAGTGTTTGTTTCATGGCGCAGTAGCCCGAAATTGATTTTTCGCTTATCGCTACGGAGAAAAACGAATAGATCATTTTTTGTCCGGGCGGAATTTGCTTTTGAATAGTGTCGTTTTGTGAATATTTTATGGCAAGTTTTTCCGTTCCTTCTTCGCCTTTTTCGGTGGGGACAACCAGATAGATAGACCCCGCGTCCGCGTTAACCACCCTTCTGGCTTCATAAAGAATCCTTTCCAATAATAAATCAACGTCCTGAATCTGGTTTAATTCAGTGTCAAGGCGTACTATAAATTTAAAGTCCTTTTTTTTCTTGTCCATAATTCCCCCGTTCCGGCTCGTCAGAACTTCGTTGTTTTGACGGCTTATCTACAATAAAAACAATCTTGCGTACAGGCTCTTGCTAAAACCAGCTTTCAGGAATATTTTATAGTAAAGAGGAAAATAATACAATGGGAGTAATAAAAACTGCTCTGGAAATCGCCTTTGAAAAGACCGAAAACGTAAAGAGCGACAGGTCAAGCATCGACCTGTTTGAGGCAAAACAACAGGGTAAAAAAATAGCCAACGCCTTCCTTGCCGGGGAAGATGAGATGACCATTCAGAAAATGACCGATGAGATAAAAAATGCGCCATCGTCGCAGCGTGAAAGCCTGAAACAGGGGATTTTCAGCGTGCTTGTTTCCCAAATTGCCCTGCCCGCCGGGAAAGAAGACGAAAAACGGTTTGAAGCGGTCGGCAAGGGACTTGAAGCGATAATTAAAAACAGCGGTTTTTCGGCGATGTACAAGCAGTTAACCCAGCTTTTTTCCCAATATTTGCAGGAAATGGCGCATTATGATCAGGCAATCCGCCAGCAGTACGCTCCCAAACTGCGTCAAAAAGAAGAGGAACTGTCCCGCAGACTGGGCAGGGAAGTACGCATCGACCCGCTCCAGGACCCTGAGTTCATCGCTTTCTACAACCAGCACATGACCGCCCTCAAGGGCAATTATGAAGCCGTTATAGAACAAGCCAAAGAGGAAGCCCGCCGGTTTTTTGAGGAGTGAGGTTAGGCAATCGCCCGCGTTCCGCCGGTTCTAAGACCCGCTTCGTAGAGTTTGCCGCAGGAAATAAACATGGGATGCTTCGTTCCCGCGAGAATAATATCCGATTCCTCAGCCATTTCGATCATGTCCTTGCCGGGAGCTTTGCCCCGGACAAAGATAATAGCGTGAATATCCAAAAGTTCGGCAGTACGGATCACCTGAGGGTTGACAAGTCCTGTCATGAGCAAAACACGGTCCTTTACAAAAGCCATTACATCGCTCATCAGATCCGCCCCGCACGCGGAAGCTACTTCAAGTTCCGCCTTTTCTTCGCCTGTAAAAAACTGTCCTTCCAGCAATGTAACTGCTTCAGCTACGGTCATCATCCCTCCCGTCTTTTTTCAATATTGGTATAGACATATCTCCAATAATGCATTATTATTGATTTATTGTAAAGCCCAAAGGGAGGGATATATGGCTGAACATGTAATGCATAAAAAAGAAACAAAAAAAGCGCCCCAGAAGACGCTGAAAGAAAAGCGCGAACAGAAAAAGGCAAAAAAGAAGGGCAAGGACAGTCAGTAACTATCGCAGTGTCCGCAAGAGCGCGCGAAGCTCCGGGTTTGCCGCGGTTTCACCTGACGGCTTGTTTGTTTTTTCAACTTGAAGAATAATTTCGTCTCCGTTCTCGATACGGTCGAAAAAGCCGTTGCGCTCAAGCGTGCCGGCGGCGATCTCCTCATCAACATTGTCAATCGTAATTTTTCCGACAAGCTCGTCCGCGCCGTAGACAAGGGCGATGCCTTCGTTGGCGATTTGCGGGCGTCCTTTTTTTACCACATCGTACACCGCGCCCTCAACAACTCCGTCCGCCTTTCCCTTGTTGATCAGCGCCTGTCCCTGTTTACGGATCAAAAGCCTTCCGCGCAGGGGCAGAGAAGCGGATAACTGTTCAACTATTCCCTTTGCCGCGCCGCGCAGTCTGTCGGCTCCGGTGCGGTAAGCGTAGAAAGTTCCGGCGGGAGAGCCGGCGCGTCCTGTAAACAATTCTCCTTTTACGGAAATGTCCCTTTCATTTTCCGTTACGGAAACAAGCATAAAATAATCCGCGCCTTCTTCTCTTGCCTGTCTGAAACCCTGAGAAAATGTCGCCTGACGCAATTCCAAATTAACGGACGTGATGTTGCGATCATGCACAAGCAGTTCCCTGACAACTCCGGCGGCGACAGAACCCGCGTCCGCGTGAACAAAACTTGACTGCCCAGCCAGGGCAAAGACGGCGATTTTCCAGTGGCGCTCGGCAAGCTCTATCGGGTTTACCTGCCATTGCTTGAAAAGCGCGTTTGAAAGGAGAGAGCTGTAGGCTTCTACCGCGTCGTTTATCGGGCGATCTGCCTTGCCCTGTTCCTGTAAAAAGCGAAGTTCTTCCAAGTAGCGGGCAGGGTAGCCCTGAAGACGAAGAAGCTCCGCGTACTCGCGCCTGTCCGCCGCGTCGGGATAGAGTCTCAAGCCGCGCCGGTATTCAAAAAGAGATTGATCAATTAAATTGCGCGAACGATAGCCTCTCGCCTTGTTAAAATGCCACGAAGCCCATCTTACACGGCGGGGATCTTCAATCGTTGTCGAAGCAATGAGAGTTTCTTCCAGAATGGCGCGGATAAATTCATCGTCCTCGTTTATGGCGACGGCGTTTGAAAGGAGCGTCAGGGCTTCGGCTGAACGTCCCAGCCTGATAAAGGAAAGCCCTTTTAAGTACCACGCGCCCATGTCCTGCCTGTTGTTGGTTATCGCGATGTCGCAAAGACGCGCCGCTTCCTCATACTGCGAATTGCGGTAGCGCAGAGCCGCCAAAAGAGAATGGGAAGGCGCGTGAGCGGGTTTGTAGTACAGCGCGGTTTGCGCGTAACTGATGGCGTCCGTCAGTTTGTTGTTCATCGAGTAGATGTAGGCGGCGAAATAAAAAACCCGGTAATCGTCGGGATGCTGTTCCAGCGCCCTGTTTATGTAGGAAAGAGATGTTTCATTATCTCCCAGAGAAAGGGAAACAAGGGCGAGAGAGATCAACAGCCTGCGATCGTCAGGGTAGCGGCGCACCGCGTCGCGGTAGCGAAGCATCGCTTCCGACGGTCTGTTTCTGGCAATATCCAGTTCTCCCGCGGCAAACAGCGCTTCCCTGTTGTAAGGTTCTCTTGTCAGGATAGAGGAAACAAGCGCGGACGCTTCTTCAAGACGACCAAGCGCGATTAGGGTGAAAACTTCCAGATTTGCGACTGATGTATTACTGCGCGCCAAAAGCCTCGCTTTTCTTACCCAGTTGAGCGCTTCGTCAAACTCAGCCAGTTCATAGTAACACTCGGCGAGGGCTGTTGTTCCCTCGGCATGAGCGGGGTTAAGCCTTACGCACTCAAGAAAGGATTCTATCGCGGAATACCAGTTTTCATCCGCCATAAAATTTTTGCCCTGTTCGTAATGCACCGCCGCCGTAAACGGCGATTGAGAGGCAATATGCGCGGGAAAAAATGTCAAGGCGCATAAGAGAAAAAATAAATATTTTAAACGCGACATCGTTTCTTCCATATTAAAAACCACTATTCCCTTTTTTGCGTTACTATTTTTATCGAATTGATCTTGTGCCCATCCATTTCCTGTATTATAAAATCATATCCCTTGTATTCGATCTTTTCATTCTTAACCGGAATTTTTCCGAAAAGATCAAAGACAAAACCGCCAAGCGTGTCGAAGTTGTCAATGGGAAGCTCCAGTCCCGTTTCTTCGGCGAGAAACTCCAGATTGACCCTCGCGTCGCACAGCCACAAGCCTTTGCCCAATTCTACCACATCGTCGGTTTCATGATCAAATTCATCTTGAATGTCGCCGATTATTTCCTCGATAATATCTTCCATTGAAACGATGCCGGATACTCCGCCGTATTCGTCCACCACTACGGCGATATGTACTTTTTTCCGCTTGAGTTCGCGCAGAAGATCGTCAATGTGTTTTGAGACAGGGACAAAAAAAGGTTTTCTGACCAAGTCTTTTATATTGAAGGGTTTGTCGTTTACAAGCGCTTTAAGCACATCCTTAACGTGTAAAATGCCGATTACCTGATCTACTGTGTCCTGATAAACCGGAAAGCGCGAATGTTCGCTTTCGCTGATGCAGGCAAGCAGTTCTTCCTTTGAAGCGTCCGCCGAAAGAAAGACGGTATCGGTTCTGGGAACCATTATTTCCTTGACTGTGGTGCCGGACAATTCCACGACACCCCGGATCATTTCCTGCTGATCCTCTTCAAGCTCCTTTATTGCGCGTGAATTAAGTTGAAAGGGGCTTTTCACTTTTCTCCTCCACAGGGAATTATGCGTTCGTCTTTAAGCCTGTTCAGTATATCCTCCTGCAATACAAGCATGGGTTCGTCCGTGTCCGTAGTTTTGTGATCCATGCCGTCTAAATGCAGGATACCATGAATTAAGAGCCTGCGTAACTCCTCATCTTCCGATATTTGAAAATATCTGGCGTTTTCGGCAAGGGTTTCAAGGGAAATCGCTATATCTCCCGGCAGATAGACGGAATTTTTCCCTTCCTGTACCGTCTCTCCCAGATTGAACGAAAGAATATCCGTAGGCTCGGCGATATTTCTGTACTGCGAATTTAACGCGGTAATGGTTTTATTTTCGCATAAAAGTATTGAAAGTTCCCAGTTGCCGCGCTTGATTTCGTCCAGCACTTTAAGAGCGAAGCCGCGCGCGGAGTCGCTCCATGAAGGCAGGGGTGTTCCTTCGGCGCTGATAACTACTCTATTCATCACTATTCCGCGATTCCTCTTTTTGTTTTGGATACTCGATTCTTGAATGATAATAGCCCGCAAGAACTTTTACAAAGGCTTTTTTAATTACTTCCAGATCGCGGAAAGACAGCTCCGATTCGGAGAGCTGTCCGTGATCAACTTTATCGTCGAACAAGGGCTGGATAAATTTTTCAATTTTTCCCGCCGTCGGTTTGTTCAGTGTGCGTACGGCGGCTTCCGTTACGTCCGCAAGCATCACGACAGCCGATTCCCTTGAACGCGGAGGGTTGCCCGGATAGGTAAAATCCTCGGAACTAACGGCGTCTTCCTGTTCGGCGGCTTTGTTGTAGAACCATGAAATGACAGAGTTACCGTGATGTTCCGCGATAATGGAAATTACGTCCTTGGGGAGTCCAAGACTGTGCGCTTTTTCAACGCCAAGTTTAACATGACTGCGGATTATTGTCGCGGAAAGACGCGGCGCAATTTCGTCGTGCCTGTTGTGATCCGTCTGGTTTTCAACAAAATAGTCGGGGTTGTCCATTTTCCCGATGTCATGGTAATAAGCGCCGACGCGGGCGAGCAGAGCGTTGGCTCCTATATCCTGGCAGGCTTGCTCCGCGAGATTGGCGACCATTAAAGAGTGGCTGTATGTTCCGGGAGCGGTAGTGAAAAGTTTTCGCAGAACAGGGGCGTTAAGATCGGACAGTTCCATTAACCTGAACGGAGTCACCGCGTTAAGCGCGTGTTCCAGCGGCGGCAAAACGCCTATGGTTAACATTCCCGACACGATGCCGTTAAGCGCCGCCCAAAAAAGCATGGCGGGGTAATCGTATAAAACGCTCTGGCTCAGGAGCAGAACAACTATCACCGCGGTACAATTCGCCGCCGCGATTAAAATACCGGCTTTGATTATGCTCATTCTGTTCTGCGCGTTGTGAAGCGCCGTGGAAGCGGTTATTCCCGAAACAAGCGCGATAATAAAGGAATGGTTGTCAAAAGCGCCGGCAAAGTACGCTCCCAGGGGAAGGGATATCGCCATTATCATGGCGAGTCTTGTGCTCAAAAAAACCGCGAGTATCATTATAAAAAGAGCGGTTGGAATGATCAGCGCCAGCGGAAAACCCTCATAGACAGGAGACAGGTTGTTTAACAGTACCGTTCCGATTATGTAAGAGCCGGTGATTGATGTGAGCATGAATTTTTCACTGCCGCTTAGATTTCTTGAGACGATAAAGCGTCCGCGCAAAACCAAAAACAATATGTAAATCAAGAGAACCAGTAAAACGGTTCCGATTATATTGCGGGGATCTCTTTTTGGAAGAGATAATTGAAGAGCCTTTAGTTCATTCATTTCATCTTCGGAAACAATAAAACCTTTTCTTATAATTTTTTTCCCTTTTTCTATGGTGCGAATTACAGGCGCCGTCATTTCTTTGGTCTCATCAATACGTTTTTGTGATTCTCCAAAAGAAAAAAACACATTTTCGCTGACAAAAGGTTTTAAAAGGTCAACAGCGACCGCCTTGAATGAGGCGGAAGCTTCCATGTCCTGTACAATTTCGTCAAGGGCTTTCTGGAAATTCTCCATAGTAACGATATCGCCGTAAGGAACAATATCGCGCTGTACGCCGGAAGCACCCACGCTCATAAGTTCAACGGCTTCCTGACTAAAGTGCCTTATGTCCTCGTGATGAAACAGAAAAATTCCCCGTTTTAAAAGCGCGTCAAGCGCCGCGTCTCCGTAATCCCGAAAGGCGGCGCGTCCCGCCGACGATAAATAATCGTTTATAATTTTTATGGAAAAAAATCCGTGGTATTCGGTGTCAATCGCAAGCCGCGCCGCCGCGGCGTCCATTCCGGAAAGCCTGTCTGCAAAATCGCAGAATTTTTCCCATGAAGTTAATATTTGCGCGTTTGTTTCCGCGTCGGCGCGAAAGACCGCCGGGATCTGCTTTACCGCGTTTTCCAGCCGCAGAAGGGTAGCTTCTTCGTCAACAACGCTTATCGCCGCCGTCGCGGTAATGTCCCGATCCGCCACTTTGCCGGCTTCAAAAATGCTTATATCGTTCAAGGTTTCATCGTTTCCGCTTGTAACAATCACAACTGCCGCGATGACGCATAACACAAAACTGTATATATTCGGTCCTGACAGTAGGCGTGAAAGAATACTGAGCGTTATTTTTCTGGTATTAATCATTAAAAGTTTATTTTTCATCGTAGGCCTGTATAATTTTCTTTACGAGCGGATTGCGGGCGACATCCGTCGTGTGCAAAAATGAAAAATGCAGCCCTTCAATCCCCTTCAATATTTCAACGGCGTGAACCAGACCGGAATCTGTCTTGCGCGGCAGATCTATCTGAGTCGCGTCTCCGGTGATTATCGCCCGCGAGTCTGAGCCAATTCTTGTCAGGAACATTTTCATCTGTTCTTTGGTGGTGTTCTGCGCTTCGTCAAGGATTACCATGCAGTCATTCAGACTGCGTCCCCTCATGTACGCCAGAGGCGCGATTTCTATAGAGCGGGTTTCTTCCATGCGGTGAATCACGTCAAAGGGAACAAGGCTTTCCATGGCGTCGTAAAGCGGGCGAAGATAGGGGTTGATTTTCTGGATCAGATCGCCGGGAAGAAAGCCCAGATTCTCACCGGCTTCAACTACGGGGCGGGTAAGCACCAACTTTCGCATTTTTTTTGAAAGAACCATTTGCAGGGCATGGGCGATAGCAAGGTATGTTTTTCCCGTTCCGGCAGGTCCCACGCAGAAACAAATATCGCTTTCCCTCATTCCGCGGATATAGAGAGCCTGGTTTTTAGAGCGGGGATAGACGCGGCGAAACCCGTGGGGAATCTGAATAAGTGAATCCTGAAAGAAGGCGGTCCCGCTGTTTTCAGTTTCCGTGAAGGCGGAATCCCCGGTTTCGCCTGTCTCGTCTGGTATAAATTCCCCGGCAAGGGCGCGGATATACTCAGGAGAGGGCTCTTCTCCCTCTTTTACCGCAGTAATCAGGCTGTCTATCATTGTCCTGAAGCGCCTGATGTCCGTTTCATCATTGCCTTCAAAGTAAATTTCATTGCCTCTGGCGCAAATGAAGCCCCCAAGCGAGCCTTCAATAATCCTGAGATTCCTGTCGTTTGCACCACATATTTCCGAAAGCAGTTCCCTGTTGTCAAACGCTATGGTTATCCCTTCTTCCAAAAATACCTCTATATTAAGATTCTATAACCCTCTAAATGAGCTAGTCAAGGCGGTAAGGCGCTATTCCTTTGTCCATTTTTCGGTTCTCTTTTCGTACCTTAGATCTGTTTTAATCTCGGTGATTGCCGACCATTGCACCAGGAATGATAATTCCGTGTTTAGCTCATATTTTGCCGGGTTTACATTATTGTTAAGATAGGGCGCCACACTGAGACCCAATTCGGCAGTCCAATCTCCAAGATGATGTACGGCTGTAAGGTTGAGGCTTTTGATTTTAAACCCCGATCGCTGTCTTTTTGTATCATCGCCAAAGTTAAATGAATCGAATAAATCAATAAAAATATTGTTTTGATCCCCGTCGATATACATCGCGGTTAAATCTTCCATTCCGGGCATACCTTTGAAATACCGGAAAACGACAGTGTTTTCGGATGTAGCGGATAATGTCAAATCCAGAAATTTGACGATGTTAAAGGTAAATCCCAATGTAAATTGAAAGTTTGAATTTGTGTAACGCTGAAGGTCAAAAAAGAGCCTGGTATTCAAATTTAATGAAAATTTCAGCCTGTCTTTTATTATGTCAATATTTGAAAATGTAGGATTATAGGTGAGTGTTAAATCTCTAGGATGCAGAGCGGGATCGTCATCTGTCTGCTGCCATGCCCCCCCCTTGGTAGTATCGTCCGGGTCATTATAATTAAATTCGTACTTTAAAGATTTCGTCGCCGAAAATGACGCTCTAAAAGACCATAGTGTAAGCGACGACGTAATGGTGGTAATTTCATTGTTTTCTTCCGGATCCACAACCATATAATATGAAAATGAGTTGGCTTTTCCGAATTTGAGGGTTTCCGTCAGATGAAACGGGTCTTTTATCCATTCTTCATTCGGCACATTATTGATCATCTCCGGTTTCTTAAAATCTATGCGGGCGTTTGTTTCGGAAATCCACGCCCTAAACGTAGCGTTAGTTGAAATCAACGGATCAAACGGAGGAAGATCCGCGGAAATCGACATATTTTGCTGATAGTCCATGATGTTAGCCGCAATGTTGCCCGCAATTTTATGGCTGTTAAGCCCGTATATATCTACTCCGTCCTTTGTTTCTTCTTTTGCCCATACGCCCCATTGCGGTCTCAGTTCAGGACCGTCTCCGTCTTCATATTTTTTGGACCGAACAAGCGTGCCTCTGAAACTGTATTGCACATTGGATTGTCCGAATATCGGGTTGTCATACAGCGGTCTTACAGTGCCGTTATACGCATAAGACGTAGTGTAGTTGGTTTGTCTGTACTGCTGTTTTCTTGCCGCCAATATCTTGTCTTCATCGGTTTCTCCGTAAACAATTTCTCCGTTGACTCTCTGCGATGTGCGAAACGCTTCGGCTTCTTCATTTATATATGTGTAATCGCGCCATGTGCCGCTGCCTGAAAAAGTTACGGTATTGGAAAACAATCCGCTTGAATGATCCACGCGGAAATTCACGCTGCCGTTGCCGCCAACGCCGGTTAATACCGACTGAATATCGCCCCAGTTTACCTGATCATTTTTCTGCCAGCGGTCATATCCTGAAATGAATTGAAGTTCTGACGAACTTGTAGGCGACAATTGGTAATCAATGCCGAATTTCAAGTTTCCCGCTTTTGGAAGATCAAAACGCTGGTTCAATACGGGAGGAATTAATTTATCATCGTTTGACGCTTTAATCTTTTCTTCCTCTTCTTTAGTTATCCATGGAGATCTTGGCGTGCCAATGTCCTTAAGCGGATTATTTGTCTCTTCTTCTTTTGTTTTTGAATCTGCCGCGCTTGCCTGTCCTTGTCCGCCGATTGACAGGGGCGTGCCCGAAATAGAGACAGACGCGTTGTAAATAGTGTATTTATCAGGAGCAAAGAAAAAGCTGGCGGGATTTTCTTTATTAACGTTGTAGATGTCTTTATCCATTATTGATTTAAACGCCAATGTTGTGGATATATTGGTTAAGGATATATTGTTAACATACGGAGCTAAAACTTTCAGTTGCGGGTTGAAATTTCCGCTCATTTGCCATTGATATGAGCTTATATCATTTTCTGTTAATATCTCATCTTCCACCGCCGCGCCTTGTTGAAGCATATTCATCCAATCCATGCTTTCCGCGCGGGATAAAAAATCCTTATCCATTGTGGGATCTGAATAAAACGGAAAATCCCACGAAAGGCTTCCGTATTTTCCGTTTATTGAACTGCTTGTTTTTAATCTGTAACGGAACGGGACCGATTTTGAAAAAAGGTTTGAATAATCTTTTTCAAAGGTACCGTCATAATTCGGAGCATAAGGGGTGTAGTATTCAGCCATCGGGCTAAGGGTTCTGGACAAACCGAAGCCTATAGAAAAATCCAGCGGATTTAGGATTCCTTTTTTTGGCATGGAAAAATCAACAGCCAAATACGCGCCCAAATTGGTATAATAGTCTGCCATAAATTTCAAGCTGATTTCGTTTGGGTCTTTTACTTTTTTTCCGGTACTGCGCAGAAATATCCCCTGACGCTCTCTTTCCATGTCGCTTGAGTTTCCCATAATTCTGGTGATAGAACTCTGCTCTGCGGTGGCATCCGCTTTTGGACGTCCCAGTATATAAGTGGTGGTCTGGACAAAACCTCCCTCTCTAGTACGGTAACCTATAACAGGACGAAAAATTACGTCATCGGCGGCAAAGAAGAAAAAAGGAATGTATAAGACAGGAATTTCGCCTACTTTTAACCACGCGTTAAAGATCGCGAAGTCGGAACCCGGAAGCAGCCAGAGCCTTGACGCGGTTATCGACCAGAGAGCCTCCCCGTTGTATGCGTTGCTTATTTCGGCTTTTCTGAGGATCATTACATCGTCTTCCGTGATTGAAATTACCGCTCCCTTAAAACGGTATGCCGTTCCTTCTTCGCTCTCAAGCATCCGATCTGAATTACCGTCCAGAAAAATACTTGCCCAGTTATCAATGTTAACTGTAATATTTTTACCGCGAAAAATTTCCGTCGTATCGCCTTTCACTTTTGTATATTCAACGTTTCCTATGGCAGTGAGAATATTTCTTGTGCGGTTGAATATTATTTCATCCGCTTTTATTCTATGTTCATCTTCTTTATCCCGCAAGATGATGCGTACTTCGCCTTTTAACCTTGCATAATCTTCATCAATCACATCTATACTGAAATATTCGGTTGTCTGCGCGGATTCAATGGTTATTATTTTCTGGTTTTCAGCGTCTGCTTTTTCCTGTTCTGACATCCTGAAATGCTCTCTGATTCTACTTGCGAGTTCCGCCCTTGTGCCGCCCTCGGAAAGTCCCAAAGAACGACACCACGCCGCGAGTTCAGGCAGAGTTGATGTTTTTAGTTCAAGTTCTATACGCTGTTGTTCCTTTTCAGGAACTTTCGGACCTTCATCTTGAATTTCAACGGGCGTTTCATCTTCCAGCGCTATTTGGTCTTCATTGGGTACGTCTTCGCCGGCAATCTCCTGTTCTTCGGAAAGCGGCGTTTCTTCCGTTTCTGCCGGGGCTTCCTGCGCAAAAAGCGGAAAAGCGAAAAAACAAAGAATGAAGAATATACAACCACGCTTATATTTCATTTCCACCCGTTTTTTCTCGTACTTTTACGCGGCGCGTTTCGTTTCAGCATTTTGGCGATGTATGCGCCCGTGTAGGAATCCGCGTTTTTCGCCACCTCTTCCGGCGTGCCAACCGCGATAACATATCCGCCTTTATCGCCGCCTTCCGGTCCCAGATCGATAATGTGATCCGCCTGCAAAAGCACGTCGAGGTTGTGTTCTATCATTATAACAGTATTTCCCTGATCTACCAGTCTTTGAATCACGTCCATTAACTGTTTTACGTCGGCGAAGTGAAGGCCGGTAGTCGGTTCGTCCAGAATGTAGAGGGTTCTGCCTGTAGAGCGTTTTGAAAGTTCCAGCGCGAGTTTAACACGTTGTGCCTCACCGCCTGAAAGCGTGAGCGCGGACTGTCCCAGTTTCACATAACCGCGGCCCACAGAGGGCAAAGTCTGCATTTTGCGGGCAATCTGTGGAATAGGGGCGAAAAAAACAGCCGCCTCTTCTATGGTCATGTCCAAGACATCGGAGATGTTTTTCCCTTTGTAACGGATTTCGAGGGTCTCTTTGTTAAAACGCTTGCCCTGACACACGTCGCACGTTATGTAAACATCGGGGAGAAAGTTCATCTCGATTTTGATAGTGCCGTCCCCTTCGCAGTTTTCGCACCTGCCGCCCCTGACGTTAAATGAAAAGCGTCCGGGTTTGTAGCCCCTCATTTTTGAGTCTGGCAGATTGGAAAAAAGATCGCGGATTGCGGTAAAGCCCTCAACGTAGGTTATCGGATTTGATCTCGGCGTTCTGCCGATGGGACTCTGATCGATATCGATCACCTTGTCGATGTGTTCCGCGCCGTCAATTTTTTTATACTCGCCTTCAATGTGGTTTGAATCGTAGATTTTGTTGAACAGGGCAGGGTAGAGAACGTCCGAAAGCAAGGTCGATTTTCCCGAACCGGAAACGCCCGTGATGCAAGTAAAAAGTCCAAGCGGAATTTCCACGTTTATGTTTTTAAGGTTGTGTTCGCTCACTCCGCGCAATTTTAAAAACGCGCCGTTTCCTTTTCTGCGCTGTTCGGGAATGTCGATGAAAAGGGTGCCTGCCAGATACTGACCTGTAAGGCTCTCCTTCACCTTCATTACATCTTCGGGCGTACCCTGCGCGACAACACGTCCGCCGTGGACGCCTGCGCCCGGTCCCAGATCGACGATGTGGTCGGCGGTACGCAATGTTTGTTCGTCATGCTCGACTACGATCAGCGTGTTACCCAGGTCGCGTAGGTACAACAGCGTATCTATCAGCCGCTGGTTGTCTCTCTGGTGAAGCCCGATAGACGGCTCGTCGAGAATGTAAAGCACGCCCACAAGACTTGAGCCTATCTGCGTGGCAAGCCTTATCCGTTGGGCTTCACCGCCTGAGAGAGTTGCCGCCTTGCGCTCAAGACTGAGGTAATCGAGACCCACGTTCTTCATAAAGCCAAGACGCGCGTTAATTTCCTTTAGTATCTGATGCGCGATTTTATTTTCGTTCTTGCTGAATTTTACCGTTTCAAAAAAATTGAGAGAGTCCGTTACCGAAAGTTCGGAAAGTTCCCAGATATTTTTCCCGGCGACAGTTACAGCTAACACTTCGGGCTTGAGGCGTTTGCCGCCGCAGTCCTCGCATGGTTTCTGGCTCATAAATTTTTCAAGCCAGTCCTTAACGCCCTGCGACTGCGTTTCAAGATAACGGCGCTTGAGTTCTTCCAGAATTCCCGGGAATACCGACTGGTATTGAAAATGACTCGTCCCTTCGCGGTTCACATAACGCACCTTTATTTCATCGTCGCTGCCGTAAAGAATCGCGTTTACAACTTTTTTTGGCAATTTGTTAAACGGCACGTCAAGACTGAAACCGTAATGTTTGGCGAGGCTCTGAAAGCGGCTGCGGTTCCACGCGCTGTCGGGATTGTAAGGGATAACGCCGCCCTCGTTAAAGGAGAGAGTGCGGTCGGGGATAACGAGGTCTGGATCAAACTCAAGTTTCGCTCCAAGGCCGGTGCAGCCCGGGCACGCGCCGAAGGGATTGTTAAACGAAAAAAGCCTCGGCTGCAATTCAGGGATCGACACGCCGCAGTCGGGGCAGGAATTTTTCTGCGAGAAAAAATGTTCACTGTTTTTTCCGTCCTCATTAACAAGAACCTGCATAAGCCCGTCCGATGTTTGCAAGGCGGTTTCAACCGACTCCGCGAGGCGCGAGCGAATATCCTTTCCAATCACAAGGCGGTCAACGATAATTTCGATTGAGTGTTTTTTTTGTTTGTCCAGCTTGATGCTTTCGTCAAGGTTTACGGGAACGCCGTCTATCCTCGCGCGCGCGAAACCCGCCTTGCGCGCGTCCTCGATTATTTTTTGATGTTCTCCCTTTTTTCCGCGAATGACGGGCGCGAGCAGTTGAATCTTCGCGCCTTCTTTGAACTGCAGAATCGTCTCGCTAATCGAGTCGACCGGCTGTTCACGGATTTCCTTTCCGCAGACGGGGCAGTGGGGGACGCCGATCCGCGCGTAGAGCAGGCGGTAGTAATCGTAGATTTCTGTTACGGTGCCGACAGTGGAGCGCGGGTTGCGGTGGGTGGTTTTTTGCTCGATTGAAATTGCCGGGGAGAGCCCCTCGATGTAGTCCAAATCGGGCTTGTCCATGCGCCCCAAAAACTGCCTCGCGTAGGCGGACAGGCTTTCGACATAGCGCCTTTGCCCCTCGGCGAAAATCGTGTCGAAGGCCAGTGAACTTTTGCCTGAACCGGAGAGCCCTGAAATAACGATGAGTCTGTCGCGGGGCAGTTCAAGGTCGATGTTTTTAAGGTTATGCTCGCGCGCGCCCTTGATGATTAATTTGTCCATATATGGAAAGAATAGCGAATTTTTTGCGGAATGGGGAGTAGTCAGCAAGCATTGCAGGAATAGCCGATAATCTGCTTTAAAATCCCAATCCCCGCCCTGAGACGTTCCTTACCCCTGCCCCTTGCCAAAATGTCGGCTGTCTCACCGGCGTTTTTGTATACAAATATATTATCATTGCCTACCAAAGGATATTCCTGCGCGAACCTTTCGGAATCGCTAATCCGGTTATCTTTACCGTGACATTGTAAAAGCATTAAAGAAAGAATAAAAATTAAAACAATTTTGTATAATTTCATAAATAACTCCAAGAACGCACTGTCGGTAACCTTGGCCAACTTCGTTGGCACAGGTTGCCTTGCCTTTATTCGTCATAGTTACGTTTCCTTGTGCTACAACATTATGAATTAGCTCATCTACACCCTTAGGGTGCGTTTTGTTGTTGGATGTCAGGCACTAGGCGTTACCTTCCTTTATGCAACCTGTTCCCGCATGGCTGCTTGTTTCTGTGCGGTTACCAGTTCATACAAATATTCAGGAGCAAAATCGACCTCATTGTCCCAACATAGTGTATGACGTTCAAGTTTTACGGTGTTGAATTTTTCTAAATCCAACAATTCCCGGATAATTTCCCGATGATCCTTTTTCAGTTTCTCCTTAAAATCAATAACACCGCTATATCCGTCATTAAATTCGACATATACAGTGTAACCTTCCTGCAACATAAACTTGGTAACGTTAAGCATTGCATTCCCCCGTTTTATACCAATGGCGGTATTTTAAAATATGTACCGGTCGATTGTACCATATTCCAATCGTTAATCAATTCTTGTTTATGTATTGATGCCCATTCAATAACATAGCCAAGAATCCTTGAGGGCAAGTCTCCTTCCAACAGCCCCAGACCATTTATAGCTATAGACGCTTGATATTCACCATATTCCACATGAAAATGCGGTGGGTTATGGTCCTCAAAATACATTGATATTGATATGCCTAAAAAACGGCTCAATTCCGGCATATTGTTATGCTACCAAATTCTAATCATTTTGTCAGCCGTTTTCATCGTTAAAAAT
>JAISSH010000017.1 GCA_031273265.1 Treponema sp. | reverse complement strand
AACTTGTAGTGTACGCGCCGGAAAGGCCGGTTAGGCACAGGGGCGACACCCTCAACGCGCAGCTGCTTACTGTCCGTTATTCCAGTCCCATGTCCAATGTTATAAAGGTGAGAATTTCCCACTTTGAAGGCGGTGCTGACGTTATGCGCTTTCCGCTGGAAGCCGTGCCCGCCTTTAAACCTTCTGTGCGCATAACGGACAAAAACGCCGTTCTGGAAAGCGGAGAGTTATCTGTCATTGTTGATCGTACTTCCGGTTGGAAAAACAGTTTTCACGGAGGCGGAAAGGCGCTGACCGGAAACCTGAACAGATCAACCGGATATATGAAAGTGCGCGATCTTGGGCCCTTTGTCAAGGATGAACTTTCGCTTTCTGTGGGCGAGCTGGTATACGGACTAGGAGAGCGCTTTGGGCCGCTTGTGAAGAACGGGCAGGTAGTGGACATTTGGAACGCTGACGGCGGCACCGCCAGCGAACAGGCGTACAAAAATATTCCCTTTTACATGACAAACAAAGGTTACGGCGTATTCATTAACGATCCCGGAAAGGTTTCGCTGGAAATTGGCAGCGAAAAAACTTCGCGCGTGCAATTCTGCGTCAGCGGAGAAGTTCTGGAGTACTTTGTCATTTACGGCCCCGAACCCAAGACGATTTTAGAACGCTATACCGCGCTTACCGGAAGGCCCGCCATGCCGCCCGAGTGGAGTTTCGGACTGTGGCTTTCCACGTCATTTACAACTTCCTACGATGAAAAAACCGTGATGAGTTTTATCGGCGGCATGGAAGAGCGGAAAATTCCCCTTTCTGTTTTTCACTTCGACTGCTTCTGGATGAAGGGTTTCAACTGGTGCGACTTTACCTGGGATAAGGAAACTTTTCCCGACCCTAAAGGTATGCTGTCGCGGATAAAGGCAAAGGACATCAAAATCTGCGTGTGGATCAATCCGTATATTGCGCAGCGTTCGGCGCTTTTTAACGAAGGCAAAAAAGGCGGCTATTTTTTAAAACACGCGGACGGTTCAGTTTATCAGACAGATCAATGGCAGGCGGGAATGGCGATTGTCGATTTTTCAAATCCGGCTGCCGTCAAATGGTACACAGACTGTCTTGAAAAGTTGCTCGACATGGGAGTTGATTGTTTCAAGACCGATTTTGGCGAGCGTATCCCGCAGGACGCGGTTTATTTTGACGGAGGAGACCCGCAGCGTCATGACAATTTTTACACCTACCTCTACAACAAGGCGGTTTTTGAATTGCTGGAAAGAAAGCGCGGTAAGGGCGAAGCCTGCCTCTTTGCCCGCTCAGCGACAACAGGCGGACAGCGTTTCCCCCTGCACTGGGGAGGCGACTGCGAATCCACTTTCGAGGCTATGGCGGAAACTCTTCGCGGCGGACTTTCGCTCGGACTTTGCGGCTTTGGCTTTTGGAGCCACGACATCGGCGGATTTGAGGGAACGCCCAATGCCGCCCTGTTCAAACGCTGGCTTGCCTTCGGACTTTTGTCCTCACATTCGCGTCTTCACGGCAGCACTTCCTACCGCGTACCATGGAGCGTAGACGAAGAATCCGCCGATGTCTGCCGCTTTTTTACAGAGTTGAAAATCCGCCTGAAGCCGTATCTTTTACAGGCGGCGCGGGAAGCTAATGAGAAGGGTATTCCTGTGTTACGCGCCATGTTTCTTGAGTTTCCGCATGATCCCGCCTGCGCGTATCTGGATCGCCAGTACATGCTCGGCCCTGACCTGCTTGTCGCGCCTGTCTTCAGCGAAGACGGCGAAGTATCCTACTACCTGCCTGAAGGTGAATGGAGACAATACCTGACAGGAGAGACGGCGCGGGGCGGCGTTTGGAGAACCGAAAAACACGGTTTTTTAAGCCTCCCGATTTTTATGCGCGGCGCTTTACCGAAAAAAAGCGGTAACATCAGGAGTTAAACCTTTCAGGGATATGGACTTTATTAAAAAACCAAAAAAATTAGGCGTAGAAGTACAATTTGGAAAGTATGCATTTATGGTTTATAATGTATGTGCGAAAATGACAATATTTAAAAATCTTGGTATCATAGATGCAGGAATTGAAATTGTCCCAGTAAAAATATTTGCAGATGAAATGAGTACAGGTGTATCATATTTTGAACAATTTGCATGGGATTTACATATTAGGGGCGTATCTAATATTGATATTCCTGTATTAATTCTTGGTATTGACGTATAAAAAAAGTTCAAATGGGGTTTCGGTAACCAAATCTTTATCCATATAATACCTGACCTTCCTTGATAATGGTATTTTCAATACTTTGGGGATTCTCCACATTAAAAAACACCTTTGCATTATATACTAATAAATCACAAGGTATAATGTTATTCTCCCATAAACTATCTACTATCTTCATATATGTATCTAGTTTATCAATATCGTCATTCACAACCACGCATAAATCTATGTCGCTGTCTTCATTTGGATTTCCATCGGCGTAAGAACCAAACAAGTATATTTTCTGTATATCTGCCTTGTCCACGCTATTGAGGATAATGGAACAAATAAGCGGGATTTTGCCGGTAAACATTGCAACAGGCTGTTTTTTTTGCAAGACCGTATTCATAATATCTCCTGCCTATAATATACTACTTTTTTGAGCTTTTTGAAACAGGCTTACCCCGAAATCAAAAATACTCCGTTACATGCTGAGGTCTCTGCGTGAAAACGCGGTTCAGAGTTTCTAAATTGTCGTGTACTTCCAGCCCTTCCTGCCGTGAAAGCATCGCGCTTTCAGGCGTGCGGTAGCCGACAATAAGCTGGCTCAAGACGCGAATGTCGCATGACATATCCGCGTTTTTTGAAGTTGATGAAACCTTCGACCCCTGCGGTGAAAATTCAACAAGGTACTTTCCGCTGTTAGCGGAAATGTTTTCATCTTTTATTTCGATGATATATTTGCCTTCGCTGTTGCATGGACGGCGCATCAATTCAAGGGCGGCTTTCACGTTTACCACCCTCGTCATATCTCTGGGTCTGATTTCCTGTTCAATAGACCACGCGTCTCCTGTAAAATCGAACGGGTCGATAAATGTCGGCATCAGCCACTTGAAGTTTTCAAATTGGGCGGAAAGTCCGCTGACAATGCTGAGCGCGCCGTACAGTCCTTTTTTGTCGATAAAGGCAAGTTCGACTACCGACATATTGTGATCGCCGTCTTCGACTTCATCTTGATACTTTATATAACTTCGCGCTTTTCCGGTTTCGTCTTTCCACAGATACAAATATGTCCCTGTCGCGCAAGGGTCGTCTTTTGTAAAACGTTTCCACGCGCGGTTTTCCTGCCAGTAATCCCTGTGTATCCCATGGTTGATGTTCGCGATGTAGGCTGAGTGAACTTCCGCAAGCGGGGAAGTGTCGTTGCCGGGAAGTATATGGATAAACTCGCCTTTGGATTTTATCTCGCTTAAATCTCCTGTATTAATCTTGATTTTATTTCTGTTGCACGCTATTTCATAGCCGAACTTCCGGTAGAAATCGTGGGAGAATGGAGTCAGGTTTGAAAAGACAACGCCCTTTTCGTAGGCTTCCGGCAGGAGTTTTTCAAAAATACGCCGGATGTGCCCGCCCTTCCGCGCTTCCGGCAGAGTCCCCACTCCGCCGATGCCAGTCATTTTTACGCTGTGTCCGTCAAATCGCATGAGAAAGTCAATTTCGTACATTCCCGCAAGCAGTTTTCCGCTTTCAAAAACACCGCACGCCCAGTCCGCCGGATGATCCAACGGATCGATTTTTCGGTTTTCTTCCTTAGAAAAATCCCTGCGCTGGTTGTAAACTATGGCGTGTATCCTGTAAAATTGCAGTAAATCTTCGGTTGTCAGTCTGCGAATTTCTGTCATGTTTTTTAATATAGACTGTTTTCAAACTTTATGATAGTATTCAGATAATGAGTAAATCGAAAAGTTTTCAGGTTGATCAAAAAGTGGTGTACCCAAGCCAGGGTGTTGGGGTGATAAAATCCATCGTTCAAAAAAAATTCAAAGATTCCAAAATTCCGTATTATGTCATCTATCTTGAAGTAACCGATATGACAATCATGGTTCCGGTAGACAAGGCTGTTGGACTTGGCATACGTCCCACTGTTTCCAGAGACGAAGCGTCAAAAGTGCTTGAGCTTATCAGTGAGGATTATGAGCCAATTCCTACAGACTGGAAAATGCGCTACCAGATGAATCTGGATCTCCTCAAGAAGGGAAGTATCAGGGATATCGCGAGCATAGTCCGTTCACTGTACCACCGAAGCAAAGTAAAAGAACTGCCCATTCTGGAACGGAAGCTGTATGACTCGGCTTTGAAACTTCTTGAGGACGAGATATCTATCTCTCTGCGAAAATCCAAAGATGAAGTTGAGAGTATGATATTTTCACGTTTGGAACTTGAATAATTATGGAAGGGGCGTCCCTTGTCGCGGCTGTTATCTGCGCCGCCGGATTATCAAAACGAATGGGCGGAATCAAGAAGGAATATCAAAAATTGAAAGGCGGCTCCGTTACCGTGCTTGGGTCTGTTACGCGCGCATTTGCCTCAGTGCCGTCTGTTGGAATCATAGTAATCGCAATTTCTGAAAATACCGAAAGCTCCGCCCGCGATGCTCTGCCCCCTGAGTTTTTAACAGCGGACAGACCGAAAATTCTGTTTGTTTGCGGAGGACAGACGCGCCGCGCTTCTGTATTCAACGCGCTTTCCCTTCTTGCCGCTTACAATCCCGGTTATGTGCTAATCCACGACGGAGCGCGTCCATGGGTGAGTTCGTCCCTTATTGAAAGAATTATTGAAGCGGCTAAAAAATACGGCGCTGTTGTTCCCCTGCTCCCAATTACAGACACTCCCAAGGAGTGCGATGCGCCGTTGGAATTCGCGGCAGTAGACGGAGAAAAACCTGTTTTTGTAAAAAACCACCTGAAACGCGCAAACTTGGGCGTTGCGCAGACGCCGCAGGGTTTTAAGTTTCCTGAAATTCTGCGCGCCCACGAAAAAGCGGCAGACGTCGGCGGTGAAGAGTTTACCGACGACGCCGAAGTTTGGGGAAAATTTAACGGTCAAGTCGCCGTTATTCCCGGTTCGCCTGAAAACAGAAAAATCACTTTCCCGGAGGATATTAGTTAAATATGTTTTATAATTATTTAAGATATTTTACCGTTATATATTTAACTATTTTTGTTTTAAGCGCGGAATCATGCTCACGTTTTTCAAAACCCGCGCAGGAAACCGCTCCAGCCGCGTCGTATCAGGTTGAGCCGTTCGCGATCCTTCAAACCGGAAGACATCCGCTGTGGTTTCAATTAACAGAAAACGGTCCGATTCTCCTTGAATCAATCGAAGACGCTGTAAATACAACCGCCCTCGCGCCCTGGCCGCTGGCAATGTATGTGCGTTTTTCTCAGGAAAAAGACGGTGAAATTGTCTCTGTTGTAAACCGCGACGGTTTTATGAAATTTGCCGTCAGCGAAACTGCCAAAGGCATCGCGATGTACTATTTTTCCGGAGGAGAATTCTGGCGGTTGTATACAGTTGGCGGGCTTATTTTTTACAACGATAGACCGGTCGCCCTACTGTATCTGGATGATCGATTTCTGGATTCAAGCGCTCCAAATCCAAATCCAAGAATATGGACTTTTAGTATGGAATCTGTTATTCCGTTTCAAATAAATATTCCCGCTCTGGATATTTTTTCTGTCGAAGACGGATGGAGCGCGGACATTCTGCGTTACGGCTCCGACGGGTTTTGGTATTACAGAGTGATCAAAAGAAGCGACTCTCAGCCGGGAATCCGTATACTTCGCACGGACAATCTTTTAAGGGAAGGAAGAGATGTAACCGCTGAAATTTTTCACAGTTCCGCTCCCCAACAGACGGAAATTTTTAATCCTTCACTGCCGCGTCTGCCGAACGGTTTTCATTATACATGGATGGGTCATGTGGGAGACAGCATTTTCGCTTCATGGGAAGAACAAGAAGAATTTTATATAGGAGCCGCCGGGTTTGTGGTGATTAAACGTTAAAATATTTTTTGAGGTTAGGTATGAATAAACTAAGAATATTAATTCCAAAAGGAAGAATTTTTGACAATGTAAGCCTGCTTTTCGCCGAAGCCGGTTTTCCGATTTCTCTGACGGACAGAACCTACCGTCCCGATCTTGGAGCGGACTGGATTGACGCAAAGATCATGAAGCCGCAAAACGTGGGGGAGCTTCTGGAACTTGGAAGTCATGACGCGGGATTTACCGGAATTGACTGGATACGCGAAAGCGGCGCGGATGTTCAGGAGATACTCGACCTTGGTTTTGACAAGGTAAAAATTGTCGCGGCGGTTCCGCAGGATTATGACGAAACGAAACTTCGCTCCAAAAAACTTGTGGTTGCAACAGAATATGTTAATCTTGCCGAAGCGTGGCTGAAATCTTCCGGCTATCAATACCGTATCCTGCGAACTTACGGCGCGACGGAAGTTTTTCCGCCTGATGACGCAGACATGATCATCGACAATACTTCCACCGGACAGACGCTCAAAGACAACGGTTTGAAAATAATAGGGACTTTGCTTGAATCGTCTACGCGTTTTGTCGCATCACGCTCCGCTCTTGCGGACGCGGAAAGAAAAAACCGCATTGAAGAACTTGTCATGCTTTTCCGCGCCGTTCTTGACGGTCGTGAGCGCGTAATGCTTGAAATGAACGTTCCTGAAAATTGTTTTGACGACGTGATAAGGGAGCTTCCGGCGATGCGCAGTCCCACGGTTTCTCCGTTGTTTGGCGACGCCGGTTTTGCGGTAAAAATCGCGGTTAAAAAACACGAAGTTCCCGATATTATTCCAAAACTGAAAAAACTTGGCGTTCTTGATATTGTTGAATACGATCTGCGGAAAGCGATTCCGTAAACAGGGAGGAAATATGGCGCGGATTGCTGAAATTGGAAGAAAAACAAAAGAGACCGAAATTTTCATCAAGTTGAATCTTGACGGAAAAGGAGAGGCGAAACTTGAGTATCCTGTCGGGTTTATGTCCCACATGCTGAACACATTTGCGCGTCACGGCTTGTTTGACATTGAAGCGCGCGCCAAAGGAGATTTACAGGTTGATCAGCACCACCTTGTTGAGGATACGGGGATCGTTCTTGGTCAGTGTTTTGCCAAAGCGTTAGGCGAAAAGCGCGGAATCAGGCGCAGTGGGAGCTGTCTTTTCCCAATGGACGAATGCCTCGCCCGCGCCGCCGTGGATATTTCCGGCAGACCGTTTTTGTACTTTGACGGACAGCTTTCGGGTTCTCCGATAATTTCTACCCCTGAGAACGAAACGTCTTATGATTTTCAAACGGACGTAATCGAAGATTTCTGGCAGGCTTTCGCGACCGCCGCCGGCTGCAATCTGCATTTGGAAGTTATTCGCGGCAGAAGCGATCATCACAAGATAGAGGCACTTTTCAAAGCGGCGGCAAAAGCGTTACGCGCCGCCTGTGAAATAGACGACCGCGCGAAAGATTTGATTCCTTCGACAAAAGGCTCCCTTCCGGGTTCGCTCGACAATCCTGGAGTGCTGGTTTGAGCAGGTGAAATATGATTGGCGTAATTGACTACGGCGCGGGAAACTTAGGCTCTGTGATGAACGCGTTGGCGCGGCTTTCTGTTCCTGCACGTTTCGTTGCCGGACCGGACGAGCTTTTACCAGCGTCCTCGCCCTTTGAAAAAATTATTTTTCCCGGAGACGGACATTTTGCCACGGCAATGGCTTCGCTTACGCAATCCGGCTACGCGCAGGCGATAAAAGAATGGATAAACGCGGACAAGCCTTTTTTGGGAATCTGCATCGGTTTGCAGTTGTTATTCGAAACTTCGCAAGAAGCGCCGCCTGTGGACGGAAAGGAAGTGCGCGGTCTTTCTGTAATCCCCGGAACGGTACGAAAATTTCCCGGTCGCAAAGTTCCGCAGATTGGCTGGAATCAAACTTTAGCGCGTCCCGATTCAAAAATTTTCCGGGGCTTGAGCGATAACAGTTTTTTTTATTACATTCACTCTTATTACGCCGACCCTGCCGACAAATCAGTTGCCGCCGCCGAAACCGAGTATTATGTGCGTTACTGCTGCGCGGTGGAGCGCGGCGCGTTGGCGGCTGTACAGTTTCATCCGGAAAAATCCGGCACGGCAGGAATCGCGCTTTTGAAAAACTGGACAGGCGCCCTGACAAGCACCACGTAGGGGTGTGGATGAAAAAAGTCTTCACGGCGTGGCGCACAGTAAAAGCCGTCAAGACGAGCAAAAGCGCGAGGTCTTTAGACCGAGCAGTGCGCCCGGAGGCATAAAATGCAGGCAAAAAGAATAATCCCCTGTCTTGACGTTGACGACGGCAGGGTAGTGAAGGGGATTAAGTTCAAGGGGATTCAAGACGCAGGAGACCCGGTGGAACTTGCGCGCCGCTACAACGACGACGGCGCGGATGAGATCACTTTCCTTGACATCGGTGCTTCCTACAAAAGCCGCGCCACGTTGCTTGATGTTGTGCGCAAAGTAGCCGCCGAAGTGTTTATCCCCCTGTGCGTCGGCGGTGGTATCCGCGCCGTTGACGATATGCGCGACGCGATGAATTCAGGCGCTGATAAAGTTTCTGTCTGCACTTCCGCTTTGAGCCGCCCTGACCTGTTACGCGAAATGGCAAACGCTTACGGCAGCCAGTGTGTCGTACTCTCAATTGACGCGAAACGCGTAGAAGGCTCAAGCGTCCTGCGCTGGAACGCCTATTCCCACGGCGGCAGAACCGACACGGGTATTGACGCTATCGAATGGGCGGTTCGGGCGGTTGAACTTGGCGCGGGAGAAATTCTTCTTAATTCTATTGACGCGGACGGCACAGGAGGCGGCTACGATTTGGAGCTTACACGCCGGATACTGAACTCAGTGCC
>JAISSH010000127.1 GCA_031273265.1 Treponema sp. | reverse complement strand
CTATTTGTCATATAAAAATAATAGTATATGACTGTATGCTTGTTGTCAATGCCTAATAAGAGGATATGATCATTTGTGTATGACTAATAGGATTGGGAATGACAAATCTTAGACAGTTACTTGGTTCCAATATAAAGATTTACAGAAACGCCTGCGGTATATCGCAGTCCAAATTGGCGGAATGGGTTGATACGGCAACCAATTATATCTCCGCGATTGAGGCGGGAAGGCGTTTTCCCTCTGTAGAAGTGCTTGAAAAGATAGCTTTTGCGCTGAAAATTGACACCCCGGAGCTGTTTTCCACGAAAAACGTCCGACTTTTCGCAACAAGACGGGATTTAGAAGAGCAAATTTGGCTGAATATCGGGCAAAATTTGTCAAATTACATTTCAAAAAGCGTTTCAGACTTAAAAAAACATAAAATTAACGAAAAAATCTGAGAACAGCGCAATAACAACCCTCACTCCTCATTACCCAGCCTGAAAAGCGCGTCGATTTTTTTACCTAAAGGCGCAGAAAAAAAGCTCATGACCTTGCCGACGCCCAGCATTGCTATAAGAGTGCCTTCTCTGATACCGATAACCTTGTGAACGGTGATGAAAGAAAGAGCGGCTGCAACGGCTACAACGGTAAAGTCAAAAATTATTTTGATATTGTGTAATTTCCACTGCGTCTTTTTTTGTATCGCCAGCATTAGTCCTTCCGCCGGCTGAGGCAGTAAATTTGCTCTCAGGTAGAGGAGAATGCCGAGCGCGATAATGACCACGCTTGCAATCATGAACAGGAGACGAATCCAATAGGTTTCAGGCGCGGGAAAAGAAAGGATATGATTGCACAGGGAAACAAATAAACCGAAAAGCCATGCCACAGCGATTTGTAAAAAGCTGATGGGAAGGAATTCTTTTCTCAGTATCGCAAACTGGATTAGCACATAACAGCAGTAAACAAGAGCCGTCATCAATCCGTGGTCGATGGAAAAAATTCTGCTTGCTACGAATGCGATGGAATTTACCGGGGTAATTCCCAAATCGGATTTCACCGCCACGGCTACCCCAAACGCAAGTACGAAATTACCAAGAATGTAAAGCAGTAAGCGTCTGAGAAAACGAGGGATCGATGCGTCAATTGTTTTCATCTGTATCAATGCGTCAGCGCGTCAAACCGCCCGCGCCGAGACGTGCGCTAAGGCGCGAGCACGCTTCTTCAACATCGGCGCGATGACCAAAAGCTGAAAAGCGAATAAAGCCCTGTCCGGCAGGACCGAAGCCCGCGCCCGGAGTGGTAACAACCTGACACTTTTCAAGGATTTCCGCGAAAACTTCCCAACTGTCCCTGCCGGGGAAATGCGCCCAGATGTAGGGAGAGTTGTCTCCGCCTATGCAGTTTATTCCCAGCTTTTGCAATGCGTCTCTGATCAATTTCGCGTTGCCAAGATAAAAGTCCGTAAGGGCGCGGATTTCTTTCAGTCCTTCGTCATCAAGCGCGGCAAGTCCACCGGCTTGGGCGATATTGGACGCGCCGTTGAAGATCGTACCTGCAATGCGGTTCCAGTCCGCGTTGACGCTTTCGCCGCCTGAATACTTGATTGCCTTTGGAACGACTGACCAGCCGAGGCGCACTCCGGTAAATCCGGCGGGCTTGGAGAATGAATTTACTTCGATGGCGCATTGATCCGCCTTGTCTATTTCGTAAATAGTTTTGGGTAACGCGCTGTCGCGGATAAATTCGCTGTAGGCGGCGTCAAAGACGATTATACATTTCTTGGCGGCGGCTGTTTCTACCAGCGCGGAAAGTTGTCCGCGATCCGCAACCGCGCCTGTCGGGTTGTTAGGTGAACAAAAATAGACAAGGCTGTTCTGCGGAATTAGGTCGAGGTTAGGGAAAAAATTATTTTCCGCCGTGCAGGGAAGGTAGGCGATGCCAGCGTAACCGCTTCCTTTCCAGCCGCCTGCGGCTCCGACAAGAACGGAACCGTCAACATAGACGGGATACGACGGGTCTTGCACGGCGATTTTTGTCCCCGCGCCAAAGAGCGTCTGCAATCTGCCGATGTCGCACTTTGCCCCGTCAGAAATAAAAATCTCGTCAATGGAAAATTTGCCGCGATAAAAAACAGAAGAAATTTTTTCCCTCAGCGTCGCCATTCCCTCGTCCTGATAGCCGGAGTAGCCCTCCGCTGTCCCAAGCCGCCGCGCTCCCTCCACAAGACCTTCATTTATATGGGGCAAAATCGGCTCTGTTGTGTTTCCAACCCCAAGACTGATAATCTTCGCGTCGGGATGAGCCGAGGCGTATTCACGGCGGCGCTTGGCGATTTCAGGGAAAAGGTAACCTGCCTTTATGTTTGCAATGTAGGGATTACGCTTAATCATAATATTTTCATCCTTAATTAAAATTCTTCACGCCTGTTAAATCCAGTGTAGCAAAATAATCGTCTACTGTCTCAGGTCGTCTTATCTGCACGATTGAGCCGTCTGTCCGCAGGAGCAGTTCTCCACAGCGGAGTTTACCGTTGTAGTTAAAACCCATCGCCCTGCCGTGCGCTCCGGCATCGTGAATAATAACGAGGTCTCCCGCCCCGCCGTCCGCCGAAACTTCAATTTTGGGCAGTTTTCTCTGAACAGCGAACTTGTCGTTGTTTTCACACAAACTGCCTACTACATCATAGGTTTCAGCTAACGGCGCGTTTTCCTTTCCGGCAACCGTTATGTGATGATATGCGCTATACAAAGCAGGGCGCATCATATCTGCCATGCAAGCGTCAAGGGCTATATAATTGCGGTATATTTCCTTTTTGTGAACGGCGCGCGCAACAAGCCAGCCGTAAGGACCTATTACTACCCTGCCCCATTCAGTGCGGATACCAAGCGGATCAAGTCCTGACGGCTTGATAATTTCGTTGTACGCTTTTTGAATTCCGTCAACAAGAGTCTTATAGTCTATCGCTTCCTGATCTAGTTTGTAGGGAATTCCCACACCGCCGCCGAGATTCACAAATTCAAGGCGCACTCCTGTTTTTTCTTTTATCTCCACAGCAAGTTCAAAGAGAAGCCGCGCTGTCTCTATGTGGTAGGGAACGGAAAGTTCATTGGAAGCGACCATTGTGTGCAGGGCAAATCGCTTAACGCCCTTTTCCTTGAGAAGCGAGTATCCTTGAATGAGTCCGTCGCGCGGAAAGCCGTACTTCGCTTCTTCCGGCTTGCCGATAATGGCGTTGCCTTCCTTGAGAGGGCCGGGATTGTAGCGCATGGAAATCAATTCAGGCAAACCTGCGGTTCTTTCCAAAAACTCAATGTGGGTATAATCGTCTAAATTGATAACCGCGCCCAGTTTCCGCGCCGTTTCGTATTCATGCGCCGGAGTTTCGTTGGAAGTGAGCATAATGTTTTCGCCCTTCATGCCGACCATATCAGCTAACAGAAGTTCGGGGTAACTGGAACAGTCCGCGCCAAAACCTTCCGCCGCGAGTAATTTGAGAATGTAGGGGTTGGGCAATGCCTTTACCGCGAAATGGTTTATATAAGAAGGGAAAACTGAAAACGCCGTCTTTATTCGGCGGACATTTTCGAGTATTGCCTTTTCATCGTAAATGTAAAAAGGAGTTGGGTACTGCCGCGCGATTTCTTCCAGCGCGGTTTTATCCAACGGGAAATATTTCTGGTTCATTTTCAGCTCACAGCTTGACATTCGCGGCAGCCTTAAGTATTTTTTCAGCAAACAACTTCTTATCTATCGGCTTTGAAATAAAATCATTGGCGCCGTATTTTATAGATTCAATAACCTTTTCTTTGTCGGTATCACCGGTAATCATGATAATAGGCATACTTTTAAACTTATCTATCTTTCGTATCGCTTTTAAAACGTCAAGCCCTGTCATGTCGGAAGACAGATTCCAGTCGAGTAATATAAAATCGATATGTCCGTTCGGCAGCATTCTTAACGTGCTTTCACCGTCTTCAACTTCAAAGAAAAAGCACTTTTGACCAATGTTAATCTCACTTAAATAACTCTTAATGAGATTACGTGTAGGCCGCGAATCCTCAACAATTAAAAATGTCATATAAATCTCCTTCCAACAAGAAAATTTTATCCTCTGTTATGCCAAATACCCCTTGTACTTTAAAAGTTCCGCGTTCAATATACCGCCGCCAGCCGCGCCCCGCACCGTGTTATGCGAAAGCGCGGTAAAGCGAATGTCAAACACATTACAGGGACGAAGCCGCCCGATCACAACCGCCATCGCCTTGTCGGCATCGCGGTCTTTACGCGGCTGAGGACGGTTGTCCTCCTCACGGTAAATTATCGGATGCTTCGGAGCCATCGGCAAATCGGCTTCCTGCGGCAGTCTCTTGTACGCCGCCCAAATTGCCTTTATCTCTTCCATTGAGCCGGGCTTCTTGGCGGCGAATTCCAGAGAAAGAGTTGCCACATGTCCGTCCGTTACAGGCACACGGTTGCAATGCGCGGAAATTTTCGGGAACTCGGCGTTCTTAAACGCGCCGTTTTCGATGCAGCCGAAAATCTTCAGCGGTTCTTTTTCGGACTTTTCCTCTTCGCCGCCGATGTACGGGACAATGTTGTCGAGCATGTCGAGCGACGGCACGCCGGGATAGCCCGCGCCGGAAACCGCCTGCATGGTGGTAACGATGATCCTCTGCGCCGGGTAGCCAGCCTGCGCGAGCGCGTGGAGAGGCTTCATATAACTCTGAATCGAACAGTTGGGCTTTACGGCGATAAAACCGCGATCCCAGCCGCGCGCTTTTTTCTGCGCGGGGATAATGTCCGCGTGTTCGGGATTAATCTCGGCGATTAGAACGGGAACGTCGCTCGTCCAGCGGTGAGCCGAGGCGTTGGAAATTACCGGAATACCCGCAGAGGCGTACGCTTCCTCAAGGGCGCGGGTTTCGTCCTTGCCCATTTCAAGCGCGGAAAAGACAAAAGAACACTCGCCTTTTTTGAATGCCGCCGCGGCGCGGCTTACGTCGTTGGCGTCCTCGACCATTAAACTGCCCACATGGGGAGCGTAAGTTTTGGCAAGCTGCCATCTTCCGGCAACCGCCTCCTCATACTTTTTGCCCGCACTCCGGGGAGAGGCCGCGACATAACGCACCTCAAACCAGGGGTGATCATTGAGAAGGGTGATATAATTCTGCCCGACCATGCCCGTCGCGCCCAAAATGCCGACCGGTATTCTATCCATAACTTGCTCCTTTATAGGAAGCATACTAGCATAAATCGGGATTTTAATGAAAGGGGGAAAACCTCTATTTACGTCTGACCACTCATGAGTGGTCAGACGAATTTAATCGAAGTTTCCGCAACGCGGAAACAAAAATATTATTTCGAAGTTAAGTTGTACACGCCGTCCCATTTTTCATCGGGCGGTGTTTTTCGAAATTCCGCGCTTCGCTCAAGGTACAGTTTTGAGGGAGGGTCATTTTTCTCGATTGACAGGGCCTCTTTGAAACCTGCCGAGGCATGTTTCCAATCGCGCTTTTCAAAATTGTCAAGCGCGTCGTGGAAGACCGATACCAGTTTTTTACTCTGCTCATCAGCGTGTTCCGCCAGCTCAAGCAGTTCGCACAAACGCACAGATTCGTTAATGCCCACGACGCGGACACGGTCAAGTTTTCGGTACAAAAGACGACCTTTTGTTTCGCGCACAGTTTCTTGTGAAGCGAGTATCCATGTGCCGTACTGTTTGTTTACCCCTTCAAGGCGGGCGGCGAGATTTACGGCGTTTCCCATGATCGTGTAGTTCATCTTGTTCGCGGTTCCCATGTTACCCGC
>JAISSH010000080.1 GCA_031273265.1 Treponema sp. | reverse complement strand
AAACCTGAAGATACGGCTTTCGCTTTTCAAGCGTCGATTAATGTTGACAAGCGTCTTGTTTTTGACGACATCGAAGGGAGCAAGGCGCACGCCTCAATGCTCGGCAGACAGGGAATTATTCCGAAAGACAGTGCCGCGAAAATAGTACGCGAACTTAATAACATAGCGGGTGAAATTAAATCCGGCGCATTGGCGATTAACGATAAATATGAAGACATTCATTCGTTTCTGGAAGCTGTTCTTACAGAACGGCTGGGCGACGCCGGGAAAATGGTTCACGCGGGGCGCAGTCGCAATGATCAGGTTGCCGTCGCTTTCCGCCTGTACTTAAAACGAGAAATTCCGTTGTTACAGACGGAACTGGCGACAACGGCTAACGCGCTTCTCGACATCGCGCAGTTGCACGTAACAAGCATTATGCCCGGCTACACTCACCTTCAGCGGGCACAGCCTGTAACGCTTGGTTTTCACCTAACGGCATGGTGCGCCGCTCTTGTACGCGACATTTCCCGTTTTACAGACGCGCTTTCCCGCCTTGACGAATGTCCTCTGGGAAGCGGCGCGTTAGCCGGCTCTACCCTCCCCCTTGACCGCAAAGCGACCGCGGTTGCGCTCGGTTTCAGCCGTCCAACGGTCAACTCAATGGACGCGGTCGCGGATCGCGACTTTGCTCTTGAACTGTCGTCAGCCTGCGCGATCACTATGGTTCACCTTTCCCGCTTCTGCGAAGACGTGGTTTTGTGGGCAAGCGAAGAATTCAAATTTATTGAACTTGCCGAATCATGGAGCACCGGCTCCTCGATCATGCCGCAGAAAAAAAATCCCGATTTCGCGGAGCTTATCCGCGGCAAATCCGCGAGAGCAACAGGAAACCTTGTAACCCTTTTAACTCTGCTGAAAGGTCTGCCCTACGCATACAACAAAGATTTACAGGAAGACAAGGAAAGCCTCTTTGACAGCATCGACACGCTGAGTATCTGCCTTCGCATTTTCGCCGGTATGATAAAGACCGCGCAGTTTAACCTCAAACGCATGAAAAGCGCGTGCATCGGCGGTTTTTTGGAAGCGACAGACACGGCGGAATACCTTGTCCGCAAGGGACTCCCTTTCCGGCAAGCGCACGAAACCGCCGCCCTCATTGTACGCGAATGTATCGAAAAGGGGCACAAGCATATCTCAAGCCTTAGCCTTGCCGAATTGAAAAAACACTCCAAGTTATTTGAAGAAGACATTTACAAAGCGATAACTCCTATCGCGTGCGTTAAAGGGCGAAACCTTCCCGGCGGTCCCGCTCCTAAAGAAGTGCGGCGGCAGATAAAGCTCCTGCGGAAAAAACTGGTAACCTTAGTGTCGTGCGGCTCTAAAGCCGCATTAAAAAATCGAACATTAACAAAAGGTTAATGACAAGCCATGTTAGGTGAAACAAGCGTAAAAGAAAAGTTTATCTCTACAATAGAAAAATTTATCGCGCTTGCCGCCGTCCGCCTGAGCGACGATGTAATGGCGCGTCTTGAGGAAATGCGCGGGCGCGAAGATACTCCGCTTCAAAAGGCGATTTACGACAGTTATTTTGAAAATCTGCAAATGGCGCGTAACCTTAATCGGTCCTGCTGTCAGGATACTGGTTTGTTGCAATTTTACGTAAAAGCGGGAACCGCGTTTCCGCATCTGGACATTACGCGGGAAGTTATT
Organism: Treponema sp.; assembly: GCA_031273265.1. GTDB lineage: Bacteria > Spirochaetota > Spirochaetia > Treponematales > Breznakiellaceae > WQXQ01. The sequence goes on along the minus strand of JAISSH010000080.1, from coordinate 3,215 downwards.
ACAGAAGCGGTACGCAGAGCGACAAAAAGCGTCCCTTTAAGACCGAACGCCGTCAACTACTTTGACGAAAAAAACACAGGCGACAATACAGGAGAGCGCACTCCGTGGATCGACTGGGAAATTGTTTCCGCTTCATCAGAAATGGAAATTACCCTCTATTTTTCGGGCGCGGGGTGCAGTCTTCCCGGTCAGGCGAAAGTCTTTAAACCCTCAGACGGGATTGAGGCGATCATCCCCTTTGTGTTTGACGCGGTTACAGGTCCCGGAATAAACGCCTGCCCTCCCCTGCTTGTGGGGATCGGGCTTGGGCACAACATTGAAAACGCAGCCGTTCTTTCAAAAAAAGCGTGCGTCAGGCTATTGGGAACAAAACACCCGCACCCCAAAGGAGCGGAACTTGAAAAGCGCATAACGGACGGTCTTAACAGTCTCGGCATGGGCGCTCAGGGTCTGCGCGGCAATCAGGCGGTAATGGGCGTACACATCGAATCTTCGGCGAGGCACACGGCGACAATAGCCTGCGCGGTAAATGTGTCGTGTTACACGCTAAGGCGCGGAATCATCAGTTTTAAGAGCGACCTTTCTTACGAACTGCCCACCTACAACGGAGCGTCACTATGAAAAAGATACTTAACCTGCCGTTATGCGACGAGGACATCTCCGGCTTGCGGGCGGGGGACATCATTTACCTTTCGGGGATTCTTGTAACGGGGCGGGACGAGGTTTACCACAGAATCGCGGAAGAGGGACTGCCCTGCCCTGTTGATTTAAAAGGCGGCGCAAATTATCACGCCGGTCCCATTGTAAGAGAAAAGGAAAATGGGTGGGAACTTGTTTCGATAGGACCTACTTCGTCCGTGCGAATGGAAAAATGGGCGGCGGAGTTTATCAAAAAAACAGGAGTGAAAGTGATGATCGGCAAGGGCGGCATGGGAGAGAAAACCGCTTCCGCATGCCGCGCCATCCGCGCGATTCACTGCGTTTACCCCGGAGGCTGCGCCGTGCTGGGCGCGAGTCAAATCGAAAAAATTGAAAATGTTTTCTGGCAGGAACTTGGAATGGCGGAATGTCTTTGGGTAATGAAAAGCCGCGAGTTCGGACCATTAATCGTCAGCATCGACACACAGGGGAACAATCTTTTCGCGGAAAATTCAAAATATTACGCCTCAAACAGGGCAAAAAACACCGTTTTATAAAAACTTTTAATTAATCGTAAATTATTCAAACCCCCTTGACAAAATACAAAATTTTCTATAATTTTTACACACTGGGCAGGGGATTCAAAAAAGAGGGAAATATGAAAATAGGAACAAAATTAATGGTTATTATCACGGCGGTAAATCTGGCAGGCATCGGCGGGTTAACTATCAGCTCGGTGGTGTTTTCGTCAAGACAGAGCACTTCTCTGGCGGAGCAGACAATCGTTGACGCCGCCGTGAATACCGCAGATTTAATCCAGCTATATCTGGAAGTTGCCATGGACGAGATTCGGGCTGTGGCTCAGATTGCGGATCATTTAAATGAATTTCCCCTTGAAGAACGAAGGAGAGAACTTAGTTTTATGCTTGAGAGCCTGGCGAAAGAAAATCCCGATTTTGTGGGGGTATGGGCGGGGATTGAAGCCAATGCCCTTGACGGCAGGGACTCATTATATGTCAATACGCCAGAAACCGACGAAACAGGAAGATTCCAAAGTTACTACCAAAATGTAAACGGGACAGTAACGGTTGAACCGCTGGGAAATTTTAGCGTGGAAGATTATTATCGACTCTCCTTTCTTTCAGGCAATGAGGGATTTGTTGAGCCTTATTTTGAGGACGTAGGGGGGAAGCAAGTACTAATTACCAGTCTTACCATTCCGATTAAGCAAAACGGACGGACAATAGGCGTAGCCGGGGTAGACATGGAACTGACGCGTATTCAGCACATGGCTGAGGATGTCAAACCGTTAGGCACAGGGGTTGTAGGAATATTCAGCAAGAAGGGAATTATTATAGCTCATCCAGATATCAGCCGGCTGGGAAAACAAATGCGGGAAACCGAGTCGGATATGGTTGGGGAATATCTGCCCACTTTGGTTGACGCGGTAGCGAACAGCAAGGATCTGTCATCGTCGTTTTTTTCACCCGCGCTCAATTCCAATTTTAACCTTGCAGTCCATCCGAGGAAAATCGGAGGCTCCGTTGACGCTTTGGCGGTGGCAATACTCGTACCTTCCGCGGTCATCATGGCTCCGATTTACCACATGCTCACGGTTTTAGTTATACTGGGCGTGGCAATACTGGCGGCTCTCACTATTATTATCTTTATTATATCCCGCTCCATTACCGCTCCCCTTAAGTCCATGGAGAAAGTCTTTACAGTAATCGGCGAAGGAGATTTTACCCCGACCCTCGCCGCCAAGAGCAATGATGAAATCGGGAACATAAGCACCACCTTTAACAGTACTCTGGAAAAAATACGGAAACTCATAAAAACTGTCAAGAATCAGGCGTCGTCCCTCTCCGGTATCGGCACTGATCTCGCCAACAACATGAACCAAACCGCCGCCGCCGTGAACGAAATTACAGCTAACATCCAGAGCATCAAGGGGCGGATAATAAACCAGAGCGCGAGCGTAACCGAAACCAACGCGACAATGGAACAGCTTACGATCAATATCAACAAACTGGACGGTCATGTAGAAAACCAGACTAAAAACGTGTCACAGGCGGCGTCGGCGATTGAAGAAATGGTAGCCAATGTCGCGTCCGTTACCGATACGCTTGTCAAGAACGGCGACAATGTAAAAACACTGCAGGAAGCCTCCGAAATAGGACGCAACGGATTGCAAGAGGTGGCGAACGATATTCAGGAAATAGCCCACGAATCCGAAGGCTTGCTGGAAATCAACGCGGTAATGGAAAACATCGCCAGCCAGACAAACCTGCTTTCGATGAACGCCGCGATAGAAGCGGCGCACGCGGGCGAGGCGGGCAAGGGCTTTGCCGTAGTCGCCGATGAAATCCGCAAACTCGCTGAAAGCTCCAGCGAGCAATCCAAGACGATCAGCACGGTACTCAAAAAGATAAAGGCTTCTATCGACAAGATCACCAAATCTACGGAAAACGTGCTGAATAAATTCGGAGCGATTGATTCAAACGTCAAGACGGTCGCTCAGCAGGAAGAGACAATCCGCAACGCTATGGAAGAGCAGGCACAGGGAAGCAAGCAAG
>JAISSH010000047.1 GCA_031273265.1 Treponema sp. | reverse complement strand
ATCAGGCGGAATACGGTGTTCTTTAAAAATACATAGGCGTTTAAAACCGCGGTTACAGCCGGAGCGGAGACGATTATGCCCTGATTTGAAAGCAGGAAAAAATCCAGAATAGACTGATGAGTTCCCGCTCCAAGGTCAAGTATTAAAATGTCGGTGTCTTCTTTTAAGGCGAGAAGATTTTTTACCAGCGATTTTAACTGGTTGGCGCTTAAGTTCGCTGTTCCGGGAATTTCATTGTCGCCTGGAATAAAACGCAAACCGCGCACATCGGTATCCGCGATTACTTCGGTAAAATCGGACTTGATGTTGTTAAGAAAAGTACCAATGCCCATATGCGGCGCTTGGTGTCCCAAAACAAGGTGCAGATTCGACGCCCCAAGGTCGAGGTCGGCAAGCACCACGCGCTGTCCCGCCTGCGCCAAAGCGATTCCCAAATTCGCCGCGACAAGGGATTTCCCAACGCCGCCTTTTCCGCTCGCTATTGGTATAATACGCATCAATCATCCTCCAAAACCGGCGTTTCAGTCGTTTTTTTGTCGCTTCTAATTATCAATAAAACGACGGCAATGGCAAATAAATCGCCGCTTAAAAGAAACAATTCCGCGACAACAACGCCTGAAAATTCTGTAATCATTGTATGGTGTCCGGCAAAAAAAATCCAGACAAGCAGGGTACAAACGCCGATACATTTCCCCGCCGTAAACAACGGCAGATAGACCCTGTAGCGGGCGGTATCTATCAATATAAACAACGCCATAATCGGAAAAAGAGCCGCCGGCGTTATATAGACAAATCTGGGGATTCCCGCCTGTTCTGACGGCTGTAGAATCGCGTAAGCGGCAAGGAATAATATCCTTATACATTCATTAATAAAAAGCCCGTATTTTACAAGTTTTATTATCCCCATATACTGAAAATAGAGCGTATGGGGATATTGATCAAGGGTAAAATACGCGGTCGGGGGCGGCTTATTCTGGAAATATTTTTGAAAATGTGTTAAAATGAAGGGAGGAGTACGTATGAAAGTCAAATTAGTTCTTATCATTTGTGTTGTTTTTGCCCTTGTTTCGGGCTGCGCCAAGCCGCCGATAGCGGAAATGGACAGCGCAAAAGAAGCGGTTTTTAAGGCGGAAAGCGACGAAGATGTGGTCAGGTACGCGGCAAGCACCCTTGCGCGGGCGCGCGACGCACTGCGGCGAATGCAGGTTGAAGCCGATTCCAAGCGTTATGACGCTGCCAAGACCTATGCCGCCGAAGCAATATCCAACGCGGAGAAAGCGATATCCGAAGGCAAGGCGGGCTCCAACAGAGTCAGGGATGAATCGGCTTCCCTGCTGTCGGGCTTAAGACCGGCAATTGATGAAACCGCCAGAAATATTAACAGCGCGCGGTATCGACAACTCAGGCTGAACTATGATCAGTTAAACCGCGAACTTAACAACGCGAGCGATGTTACGGAGCAGGCGGAAGTTGATCATGCGATGGGCAGGTATCAGGAAGCTATGGATAACGGCAGAAGCGCCCGTTCAATTATCAGCGGTATTAACGAAAAAATCACAGGCGTGGCGACCGGGGCTTCAGCAAAGAAGTGAAACAGCACATAGTTGCGGCATTGGTTGAAAACAGAGCCGGAACTCTGAGCAGGGTATCCGGTCTTTTCAGCCGCCGCGGTTTTAACATAGACAGCCTGACAGTCGGCGAAACAGAAGACCCGTCCATTTCCAGAATGACCATTGCGGTAAGCGGAAATGAACGGGTACTGGAACAGATCATCAAACAGCTGATCAAACTTGTCGATGTAATTGCCGTGCGCGAACTGGAGCCTTCTTCGTGTCTGCGCCGTGAAATAGTACTGGTAAAAATCGGCGCGGACGAAAAAAACCGTCCCGCCGTTCTGGAAATCGCGGGAATTTTCCGCGCGCGTATTGTCGATGTTTCACCCTCAACCATCACGATAGAAGCCACCGGCAATCTTGAAAAACTCAACGGACTTTTGCTTCTGCTTCGTCCCTACGGCATACTCGAACTTGCCCGCACCGGTCTTGTGGCTCTGGAAAGAAACACAAACGTCTTGTCTGTCGCGCAGTCACAGTGACCGAAACCACCCAAAAAATAATTGAACAGATTCTCGCCGTCCCGCGCGGTAAAGTTTCCAGCTACCGCGATATTGCCGCGAAAGCCGGACTTCCCAACGGCGCGCGTCAGACCGTAAGGGTACTCCATTCCATGTCTGAAAAATACGCGCTTCCCTGGCACAGGATAATCCGCTCTGACGGACGCATCGCGCTTGAAGGCGAGGGCAGGGCTCTGCAGATAAAACTCCTTCGCGCTGAGGGAGTGAAAGTTTCCGCAGAGGGGAAGGTAGATGTTAAACGGTACTGCACCTAGTCCGTATACAACTGGAGTTGTTAATCACACATCCTCGAACCTTATCCCCTCTCCGGCGGGAATAAAGTTACGCGCAATTTTGCCTTCGATGGCGGTTTCCCAGCGCGGCTCAAGTCCGGGGCGCAGTTTTTTTTCTGTTCTTAAAACCGCGTAATCGCTTCTTTTAATTGTTTCGCCTTTTTGAATATCCCTCAGCGCGTGAATGGAGCGGTTTGTTAAGCCGTAATTGGCTTTTTCCGAAGGAGCCAGTTCTTTTACGCCGCTGCCGAGTATTTGATCAATAAGGGCGTCCCCTTTTTCATGCCGGAAAAACTCAAGGGTTTCCTGCGGTCCTTCTTCAACGGCGGCGCGGACGGCTTTTACCATTTGTGAAAATTCTTCCGGCGGCAGGGCTATTGGGTCGTCAAGACCGGAATCGGTTCTGGAGAGGCAGAAGTGCTTTTCAATTACGGACGCGCCCATGCAGACTGCCAGCGCCGGGATCAGTTCGGGTTCGGCGCTGTGGTCGCTTACGCCAACGGGAATTCCAAAAATCGCCGAAAGATTTGGCAGTACCCTCAAATTGTAATCGGTCGCGGGCGCGGGGTAGCTGGTAACGCAGTGCAAAAGGCAGACGCTTGTTTGCGGTTTCAGGATAGAGACCGCTTCCTCAATGTCGCAAAGACGTGAAACGCCCGAAGAGAGCAAAACCGGAAGCTTCCATGAGGCGATTTCTTCAAGCAGACCTGTATAATTCAGCTCTGGAGAGGCAATTTTTACAAATTTCGGTCTCATTTCGCGCAAAATAGAGGCGCTTTTCATGCCGAATGGGGTACAGAGGAACAACTTCCCCATGGATTCAACATATTCCTTGATTTCGGCGTAGAATTCGGGCGGTGTTTCCAACTCCTTAAACCTGTCGTAGAGCCTGATATTCCCTGTCGGCAGGGCTACTTCCCCTGTGTTTGGAGCAAGTATCTCGTCGGCGAAGACCATCTGAAATTTGATACAATCCGCCCCGGCTTCAATGGCGGCGCGACTCATTTCCCTTGCTTTTGCTATGTCCCCATTATGGGATGTCCCCAATTCCGCGATTACCAGCGGGTTTCCGGCGGGGAACAAATTTTCATCATTTTCACTCATATAGGTCTCGACATATTTTAAGGTTTTATATATACTGTTTTCAATAGGGATAATCTGGTTTTACCGGAATAAAGATATTACTTCATCTTAATTTAAGGAGTGATCATGTCGGGTCACAGCAAATGGGCGACGATTAAGCACGCAAAAGGCGCCGCGGACGCGAAACGCGGACAGATGTTTACAAAGTTGATAAAGGAGATTTCCATTGCCGCGCGTATGGGCGGCGGAAGTCTGGACGGAAATCCACGGCTGCGGACAGCCATTTTAAAGGCAAGAGCCGCCAACATGCCCAAAGACAATATCGACAGGGCAATTAAAAAGGGAACCGGCGAGCTTGAGGGCGTAAGCTACGAAGAACTGGTTTACGAAGCATACGCTCCCGGAGGCGTCGCGATTTTTATCGAAGTTTTAACGGATAACAAAAACCGCGCAGCCGCCGATATCCGCAATATACTGACCCGCGCCGGCGGACAGCTTGCCACGACCGGTTCGGTTTCAAGGCTTTTCAAACGTCTTGGCGTATTTACGCTGGACGGCGAAAAATACACCGAAGATCAGGTAATGGAAGCGGCGCTTGAAGGCGGCGCGGAAGACATTTCGCTGTCGGACGGCATTATCGAAGTAACCAGCGCGCCTGAGGATTTTGAAAACGTGTTAAACGCCCTTCAATCCAAAAGCTTTGAAACTATGAGCGCGGAAATAAGCATGGTCGCGGAAGCGGAAGTTTCGCTTGACAATGAAGGAACCGCGAAAGCCTTAAAACTGGTAGATAAACTTGAGGAAAACGACGACGTGCAAAATGTCTACTCAAACATATCAATTCCAGAAGGTTTTGAAGCGGAGTAAAACGGGAGCCGCAAGCTCTCGCGCAAGCCGGAGGATAATTGGCATTGATCCGGGGCTTGCCGGTACGGGCTGGGGAATACTCGACAACAGAGACGGAAAAGCTCTATATGTCGATCACGGCATAATTGAAACAAAGGCAGACCGACCCCGCGCGGAACGCCTTTTTTTTATTCTCACTTCAATCCGCGCGATTATTGAAAAATACAAGCCGTCCGAAGCCGCCATAGAAACCCTGTACTTCGGGAAAAATGTTTCCAGCGCAATACCTGTAGCCGAAGCGCGCGGGGTAATTTCCGCGGCAATAGCGGAGAAGGGGCTTCCCCTGCGCGAATTTACACCTAACGCGATAAAGCAGGGCGTAACGGGAAGCGCGGGCGCGAATAAAAAACAGGTGCAGGAAATGGTTCGCATTATTCTGAAACTTGATGATGTTCCCAAACCCGACCATGCCGCGGACGCCCTTGGAGCCGCTATTTGCGCCGCTCACGACGGCAGTCCGCAAGCCTAGTCTCAGGTTAAAATTCCCAGGGGTTCATTAAATTTATGCCGTCTATATCATCAAAGTCTTTTGTGTTTCTGGTAACAAGAAGCAGGTGGTGGGCGATAGCCGCCGCCGCGATCAATGAATCCACAACAGGGAGCGTTCTTTCCGCTCTGGCGCGGATTTTTCCCCATTCAAGCAGAACCTCCGTATCCAGCGGGATAATGCGCCCGTCGAACCACTGCGGTACTTTTGTGTAGAGCCAGATCGCAAGATCGTGTTTCTTTTTTCCCGCCGGAAGCCTTTCCATACCGTAACACAACTCCCCCATGGAAACAGAGGAAATAAACATATCTTCCCAGCTTATTTCCTCTGTAAATGACTTTACATTCTGGTTACAGTTTGTTTTTTGCATCTCGGATATTACATTGGTATCCAGAAGGTATTTCACAGGGCGACCTCCCTCATGCTTTCCGGCTGTCTTGATGGTAATTCCAGTTCAAGATTGCGCAGAGGGGAATTTTGAATGAACTCGAATAGCGTAAACCGCGGGCTTGCGAGCTTTTTATATTCCGCGATGGAAAGAATAACCGCCGTTTCTTTCCCGTGAACCGTGATGATCTGCGGGGCTGACGCCGCCGATTTAATGACTTCACTGAACATAGCCTTTGCCTCCTGTAACTGCCAGTTTGTTTTTCTTTTGGTCTTGTTTTGGACGTTTACAGTCATATATTACCTCCTAAAAATTATAGTCTGACTAGTCTAACTATAATATCATTTTTAAGAGATGTCAAGGGAATTCGGAAAATTTATCGTTTTTTTTTATAAAAAATGGTATGCTCAAGCCCATGTTTAACAGTATCCGGGGTGTTGTCAGCGCGAAGGGCGTCGAGGCGGTTTTTATCCTTTCCGGGGATATTGAATGGGAAATCGCCATGCCCGCGAACGACATACAGGCTCTTTTCCTGAACAGGGAGTGCAGGGTCTTAACATGGCTGTACCACCGGGAAGATCAGATGAAGCTTTTCGGTTTTATTGATGAAAGACGGCGTTCCGCCTTTCTTGAATTGTTAAAAGTTGAAGGTATCGGTCCAAAGGGAGCGTTGAAAATTCTTGGCGGCATCAGCCAGGATGATCTTGAAAACGCGCTGGAAGCCGGAGACCTTGCCCGTCTTGAAGCGGTTCCGGGACTTGGTAAAAAAACCGCGCAAAAAATGCTTCTTTCATTAAAGGGAAAACTTGTCCAGCATGGGGAAGTTCCTACGGTTTCTACTCCCTACAATGACCTTGTGGAGGCTCTGGCGGCAATGGGTTACGACAGGCGCGCCGCCGCGGACGCTGTTGTAAGAGCGCAAGCCTCAGTCGGGGACAGCGGCGCAAATCTCGCGGACGCTGAAAAAGAGAAACTCCTTTTCAAAGAAGCTATCGTGTTTTTAAGCGGGGCGTAAATGGCAAAAAAAGAAAGTCTCCTGCGTCCGCAGCAAATTGAAGGCGACGACGAGCGCGACACGGCTCTGCGTCCGCGCAGTCTTGGCGAATTTTTGGGTCAAAAGGCAATGAAGGAAAATCTTTCGGTTTTTATTTCCGCCGCCAAACAGCGCGCCGAAAGCCTCGATCATCTTTTTTTAATCGGTCCTGCCGGGTTAGGCAAAACGACTCTGGCGCAGGTGGTGGCGAATGAACTGGAAGCCGGCTTTGTGCAAACTACGGCTCCCGCTCTGGACAAGCCGAAAGATCTGGTCGGCTTTTTAACCAACTTGAAAAAAGGCGATGTTTTTTTTATTGATGAAATTCACAGCCTTAAACCGGCTATCGAAGAACTGTTGTATATCGCCATGGAGGATTATGGAATTGACTGGGTTGTTGGTCAGGGTCCTATGGCGAGAACAATAAGGATTGCGATTAAACCTTTTACGCTGATTGGGGCGACAACAAAAGCGGGAGGAGTATCAAGCCCGCTTGTAAGCCGGTTCGGTATTACCTGCCGTTTTTCATTTTATGAACAGGGCGATATGGAAGCGATTGTGCGCCGTTCCGCGGGGCTTCTGGGTATCAAAATTGAAAATGACGCGGCGTCTCTTTTGGCAAAATCATCGAGGGGGACTCCGCGCGTGGTGAACCGGCTTTTGAAACGTATACGCGATTTTGCCCAGTATGCGGGTGAAACTTCTGTTACTCTGCCGGTTGTCCGAACAGGGTTGCAAAAACTTGAGATTGACGAACTCGGTCTTGAAAAGCAGGATCGCGACATATTGCGAATCATTATTGAAAGGTACAAGGGCGGTCCTGTGGGAGCGGAAACCCTTGCCATTACGATAGGCGAATCTGTAGATACTCTGGAAGATTACTATGAGCCGTATTTGATTCAAGCCGGTCTTTTACAGCGCACTCCCAGGGGAAGAACGGTGACAAGCCTTGCCTACGGGCATTTGGGACTTGCGCCTGTTGCGGCTAACGACAGCGAAGGTTCTCTTTTTTAATAAATGGAAACAAACGATTTTAATTTTGATCTTCCCGAACACCTTGTCGCGCAGTACCCTGTTCATGAGCGCGGACAGAGCCGCCTTATGACGCTTGATCGCGTAACAGGTGAGCGTTCCCACACAACGGTTGCCGCGCTGCCGGAAATACTCAGTTCCGCGCGCTTTTTAAGCCCGGAAGGAAAAAAGCCTCTGCTGGTTTTTAACGATACAAAAGTACGCAGGGCGCGCCTTGCGGGAAAAAATGAAAAGACCGGCGCGGAAACGGAATTCCTTCTCGTGGAAAAGAAAAACGACGAAGGTAAAATCTGGAAGGCGCTTGCCAAACGCGCCGGACGGAAAAAAACCGGCAGCGTATACGTTTTTTTTGACAGCGAAGGATGCCGCCGCGCAAGCGCGATCATTTCCGGCGCCGAAGAGGGATTCCTCATTCTTGAATTTGACAGGGCGGTAGACGACGCGTGGCTTGAAAAATACGGGCATATTCCGCTGCCGCCGTACATAAAGCGCAAGGATACTCCCGACGACGCGCGGCGTTATCAGACGATTTACGCGAAACATACCGGCTCATCGGCGGCGCCGACAGCGGGACTTCATTTTACGCGGGAGATGTTTGACTCTCTTGCCGCCTGCGGCATCGAGAGCGCGTTTTTAACACTGCACGTGGGGTTGGGAACTTTCCTTCCGGTGCGAAGCGCGCGAATAGAAGATCACGTCATGCACAAAGAAGAATTTTTAATTACTGAAGAAACCGCCGCGCTGATTGAAAAAGCAAAGAGGGAAAAACGCAAAATAATTACTGTGGGAACAACAAGCCTGCGCGCCCTTGAAAGCGCGTTCTGTGAGGACGGGATAAAGCGGGGCTGGCAAAGCACCTCGATATTTATTTACCCCGGATACAGATTCAAGGCGGCGGACGCTCTTTTTACAAATTTTCACACCCCGCTTTCCACTCTGCTGATGCTTGTGTCGTCGTTTGCGGGCAGGGAACTGATTCTTGAAAGTTACGCCGAAGCCGTCCGCGAAGGTTATCGTTTTTTTAGTTACGGCGACGCGATGTTGATTATTTAATTTTAAAAGTAACAGGGTAGCGGTAACGCGCGGAGACCGGCTCTCCGTTCGCGATAGCCGGTTTTCCCTTTCTGCCCGTAAAAGCCCTTACCGCCGATTCGCCGAAACCTCTGTCCTTTGGCTCTTCATATCTGATTTCAATTCTCTGCACAACGCCGGTACGGTCAACGAAAAGTTCAAGAATAACCCTGCCCTCAATGCCTGAACGCAGCGCAATCGGCGGGTAGAGTAGATCGTTGGCAATCGCGTTGGCGTCGAACTCCGGCGCGTTTGAAAGCTGGTGCATGGGAAGATAATTGTCCTGAACGATAAGGCTTCCCGCCGCCACGACATTCTGTACGGGAGGAATATCGGTTTCTATCATTGTTTCAGCTATTTCCTCAACCTGCGGTATTTCAGGATCGGGCGGGGGGGGGGCTATGTCAAAATCGGTAAGCTTCATTACCCTCGCGTTTTCGCCCGCTTCCTGAACAATTTTATCCGTGTTAAAGGCAAGGAAAAAAAGAACAAGCAAATGCAAACCGGCTGCAAAAATAAAAATTATTGGGCGAATATTTCTTTTGGAAAAAGCGGCTATAATAATAATTAACGGCAGTAATTTTTTTTTATAAAAAGCGGCGAGAATAATAAATAATGGATATATTTTTTCATTCATCATTTTTCACCACAAAACTTACAACGCGATATTGAAGGAGCTGAAAAATTTCCAGTATGGAATTTATTTTTTCGTAAGGAGTATTCTTGTCGGCGATAATATGCACCCTTGTATCCGGCGCGGTGCGGTATAGTTCCGATATTTTACTTTCCAGCGCGATATGATTGCCCGGATCTCCGTCCAGATATATTTCGCCTTCTCTGTCTACCCATATTTCAAGATTTTTTTCCGCTGTTGTCCGCAGAGCCGTTTTTGCTTCCGGGTATTCGATTTTTACTTCCTTGCGGTAATTGATCAACGCTACCAGCATGATAAAAATTAACAGCAGGAACGCCACATCGGACATGGAGTTAAGAGGAATGAAAAACCTTTTTTTCTTCCGCCTGATCCTCACAGTTCCTCCCTCTTCATCGTAAATGAAAAAGAATCGATTTTTAAATCCTGCGCAAGCTCTACAAAGTGAACTACTTTTTGCCATTGCGCCTGTCCGTCGATTGTAATAATAATCGCCATATTGGGATTGTCCCTTTGCGTTGTTTGTACTAATGTTTTAACGCGCGGGATGTCGAGAACTTCTCCTTCGTATACAATGCCTCCGTCCGAGTCCATTTCAAAGCGTAGAAGATCGTCCCTTAAAATAAGCCTTGTTGAATCCTTGGCGGGAAGGTTCAACAAAAAACCTTTGTTGATGTTAAAGCCCGCGATCACGATAAAATAAATTATGAGCAGAAAGGCGACGTCGCTTGACGCGCTGGAATCCTGAAATGCGTTCCTTTTAAGGCGTTTTATTTTCATGTTCTCTCAATCTTTTTTTCCGCCGGCGCCCGCGCTCTGATTTGCGATTTGGATGATTAAGTCGGAGCAGACGCCTTCCGTCTTTGAGGCGAATTTATCGACGATGTGGCTGAATATCGAATGGGCTATCATCGCGATAATGGCGATAACAAGCCCGAACACGGTGGTGATAAGGGCTTCGTAGATGCCGTTTGCGACAATCTGCGCGTTTACTTCGGTAGCTTCGGCGATTGATCTGAAAGCGCCGATCATTCCCGATACTGTTCCCAAAAAGCCCGTCAGCGGCGAAAGAGAGCCAAGCGCGGTGAGGAAGTTAAATCCGTTCTCCAGAGAGTTGATGCAGTTCATCGCCTCGGTTTCAACAACGCGTTCGGCGCGGTGTTCGGAAAAGTTTTTTCCCGGGTTTGAACGGCTTATCAGACCCAAAAGTACGCGCGCTCCCATCCGCCGTTTTGTCAGTTCCGAAAGATAATCGGCGGCAGCAGAATAATTATTTTCTTTCACATAACCGGAAACCGTAAGCGCGAGATCGTCAACATTTAAATTGTGATAGATAAGATAGACGGCGCGCTCAATAGATATGGCGACAGTCGCGATAGAGAACAGCAGAAGCGGCCACATAAACACGCCGCCGAGCTTAAAAAGCTCAAACACCGAAAAAGACGCATTTTCCATAATTTGTTACCTCATTTTATGAATTGTAATATATTTAGACGGGAAAGTCTTTCCTTTATACTTTCCCATTCATATTCCAAGTATATCCATGAAAGCGCTTCTTCCCAATCCCTGAGCAATGTACCTGAGTTGCGTACCGGTCTTAACTCTTCGCTGAAGACGCGCTCCGTGTAGCCTGTGTTCCATCGTATATCCTCCGACCTGATAAAAACGTCGCCTTCCTGCAGCCAGCCGGCAGGTCTTTTCTTTTTTAAGACCATTTCAGGAAAAAGAACGGGTTTCCAGTATTTTTCAAAATCGTCGATTTTCTGTCCCTTTGGAGCGTTGTCTGTGGAATACATCCATTCCACGGTAGCGGCTATGCGTTCGCGCCGGTTTCGCAGACCCGTAAGGGCTTCGCCGCCTGTTATGCGCGTATCAAAACGGTGAATGCGTCCCGCCGATATTTGAATCTGCTCAATGTCTTTTTTTATTTTAAGCGCGGGGTCTTCGTCCAGAAAAAGGTAGCCTTCTCCCAATATATCCAAAGTGTATTCATTCCAGCCGTTGACGCTTCCGGCAAGGTATTCCAGCGACATAAGGTAAAACTCCCCGTTTTCATCAGGTTCACTGCCGCGTATTTTCATCATTGGATAATCATTTAAGGCTATTATTACCGAGCGTTCGTTTTTTTTGTTTTGTACTAAAGTAATTTCCATATCCGAAGCGCGGTAACGGGCGATTCTCTTTTCCGCGAAAGCTGAACCGTCCAATACTCGTCCCGTCTTTTCCACTACGGAAACGCAGGCGCATAGTAAAGATGCGGCAATACAGACCGCAATGTATTTTTGATAACGATTTCCCATCGGTTTTCCTTCAATTCGTCAATAGCTAATCTTAAACCCAAAAGACGGTACCGGAACAGGTATTTCATAGGTTGCTGAAGTGCTGCCCGTGTCAACCTGACCCGTATATCCGTTATAACTGGTATTCCCTTCGGCATTATACAACAAAGCTAGTATATTTTCTACAGCCACATACAGTTCATATCTTGCTTTTCCGGTTTTATTGCTTCCAAAAATTGAAATTTTTACATCCATGGGAAGCGACGGGGTAGTGCGGTTGTTCTCGTCGCGTCTGGAAGGCCAGAAGTACATTTCGATAAATTTGTTGTTTGAGGGGTCGTCTTTATTGTATATATATACAGGGTAGCTGTAAGGTTCTTCGGTTATACGTTTGGAAATCTGAACTCCGCTGGCGATGCCGAAGCGCACATATATATTTATTTTTTGCACGGGTTTTATATTGAGTATCAAATTAAAATTATGAAACCGGTGATATGAAGGAAAATACCATTCATCTCCCTGTAATCCGCCCGAAATGCCCATGTCGGCGCTTGCCGCGCTTGGATCGCGGTATTTAACCCAACTGTATGAATAAGTGATCCAGCCGTCCCAATAGCGGGATTGTAATTTTTGCAGCAGCAGGTCTATGCCCCACGCTCTGCCTTCGCCGTCAAAATAGGGGGTTATTTTTGTGTCGTCAAGATCGGCGCTTATTGGAACATACATGCGATCAAATATGTATTTGTAGTACCCTTCGATATTGAAGATCAAGCCGCCCTGAAATTCCAGTTTTGTCCCCAAAACGGAGGACAGGCTTCTGTTTGGTTTCATTTCATTTATTTTATATTTTTCTTCGGCAATAAAAATATTGTTATTTACTGATGAAAATAAACCGGTTCCTGCGCTTAGATCCAGCGATTGGATGAATCCTGATTTTTTAAAAACATTGAAATCAAAATTGAGCCGCGGGTTTAACGCGGGTATTGACTGGATGGAAAAATTATCTCCCATAAGATAAAAATGATCGATACGCAAGCCCAATTCAGTTTCTAATTTACCGGCATGATGTTCTCCGACTAAATAACCTGACGTGATAAACAGAGTATTTTTTACATCGGGGTTATAATTAAGAGGAACATTAACAACCAGTCTGTTTTTGAATAAATTATTAAATTCCTCAATATCAGATTCATCAATGTCCATATCGTCATAGAGTTTTTTTCGATCCTCTTCGTTAAAATTTTTGTCATTAAAAACTTTTCTTGTATTTACGCTTTGATTGCCGGCTGATCTGTGATGATTAAACATTTCCTGTATACCGGCAGCGAGTAAAAAACTATTTCCCATATCCCAGTCATAATCAATTCTGCTTTGGATATTGAACGCTTTGTCTGATTGTTTATAGTAATCTTTAATATTTAAATTATACGAACTTGTAAATTTGCTGCTCATTTCATTTAATTTTTTATAATACCAGCCTGCCCCGCTTGTGAACCCCCTGTCTATCAGTTCAACATGACTATCGCCATCCAATAAAGCTTCTTCGTAGCCGGCTCCCAAGCTGAATTTTAACAACATATCATTGCGCGGATTCCATAAAAGTGAAGAATTGATAAATCCCTGATAATTTGTCCAATCCAAATTCATTGAACTGGTGCCTGATTCTCCGGTATTCTCATAAGACGCGCCGACGCCGTCCATCCCGAAAAAACCTGTGGCTGTAAGTTCAAGATTATCAAGTAAATGGTAATTTCCCGTAACGGCTCCGCTTCTGATATAGGGAGCGACCCGTACTGAATTAATAATGGCAAGTTCCGGGATATCTTCAGATAATTCTTTTATAATTCCGACGACAGGATCGTAGTAAGTAACGCGCCCCATGAACAACAATCCTCCCTTGTTCGCAAGAGGGAGAGACAAATTGAAGCTGGCTGCGCTTGTATTTACCCCCAGCTCGAATTGCGTATCGGTTGGGGACGGTTTTTTTGTCGTAATTTCCAGCAAACCTGAAATACTGTGTCCGTAACGCGCGGAATATACGCCGTGCGAGAGCTGTGCGCTTTCTACCATTCGCGGGTCGAAGATCGAATAGCCGCCTCCCCAATGGTAGGGGTTAAACACATAAAAACCGTCCAGAGACGCCCTCATATCGCCGGGGTCGCCGCCGCGTATGCTGGGTTGGGCGTTGAAAAACCCGGCGTAACCGACGCCGGGCAGAAGTTTGACGGAAGTCATCACGTCTTCGATGATTCCTATTTCGCCAGTCTGAGCGATGTCGCGTCCTGAAACAGCGACGCTGCGCCCTGTTCTTGTTTCGTTTGCGCCGGGTCTTTCGGCTTCTAGTACCAGTTCTCTGCTTTCCATAATGCCGGAAAGGCGCAGAGCCGCCGTATAAGAATTGCCCGTAACGGCAATAACAACCCTGAGCGTTTCATAACCGGGATAAGCCGCCTGTATTACAACCTGCCTGTTGTCGGGCGCCTGTATAACAGTTTTTCCCTCTTCGTTGCAGACGCGCTCGCTTCCGTCCCAGAGGCGGACAACCGCTCCTTCAAGCGGAAGAGCCAAATCATGATCAATGACGGTTATTTCAACATCATGCGCGAACAGGGGAAAGGCGGATAGAAGAATTAAAATGATAGCGCATAACGCGGGCTTTGGCTTTATCACTGTGTCTCCATGAATTTACCGGAGACCTCAAGGATAAAAATGCGGCATCAGTTTAAGTTTATGAATATTTATTTCATGCAGTTTGTCAATTTTTTCTTTTATGCTTAAATCCTCGCAGACTCCCTCTCTGATATATTTGTCCAGAATGTCGTAGGAAAAGCCGATGTTTTCCTCGTCGGTTAATCCTGAAAGCCCGTCCTCTGGAACTTTATCGGTGAACTTTGAAGGCAGTCCAAGTTCCCTGCCGAGCGCCCTTACTTCCGCTACTGTTAACTGCGCCAACGGACTGAAATCGCCAGCTCCGTCGCCGTATTTTGTCGCGTAACCAATCCAGTCCTCGCTGAGATTGCAGGTATTCGCCACACGTCCGTTTAAAATCGCGGATACGGCGTAAAGCGTCGTCATTCTGATTCTTGCCGGGATGTTGATAACAGCCTGCCTGTTAGCTGAAAGTCCGCTTGTTTTTACGGATTCCAGCAGGGCGTCCACGCTGTTTTTGATGTTTATCTCAAACGATTTTATCCCCAAATGTGCGGCAATTTCGCGCGAGTAGCTGATGTCGTGCTGTTCTCCCTGCGGCATCAATACCCCGAAAACTCTCTGCGCTCCGAGCGCCTGCGCGCAAATAGCGGCTGTTACGGAACTGTCCTTGCCGCCGCTCAAGCCGATTACGGCGTTGCAGTCCTTTCCGTTTTTTTCAAAATAATCGCGCACCCATTTGATTATTTCGTCCTTTGTTTTCTTCACGTCAAACATATTTTCCTCCTTAAATAATTTCTTTTCTGAATGGAATTGCGGGCAGTCCGTCGCTGTTAAACAACTGCCTGTCGCGCGGGTTACCCGCCCACGCGTATAAAATTCTTTTAGGCTCTTTTACCGATGATAAATCTATTGAAACAGAGTCTTTCCCTTCAATTTCCGCCGGAAGACGGATCGTTTTACCGCCGTCAATTACGCTGACATACGGCTTCTCACTTGCGGTTAATCCCGCACCGCAGTTGTCGAAGTACAAAAACAGTAGCTCCTGCCGCCGTTCAATAGAACGCAGTATCGGTCCCGGAGACGAGTTGTCAATGGCGAATAACATTTTTTCCGCAACGAGGTACAGACGCTCTCCAACGCCTTTTTTGTTAAGCGGATGAAGGTCGTTCCATTCGCCAAGTTCAAGGGCGGCTGCCATGCCGGTCGCGGGGAGAGACAGGGCATTTGTCTGCGCTTCACGGATAATTGCCCATGAGGAAGATTCATCGTTATCTGAAGGTTCGCCGAAAATAGGCAGTTGGACAAAGAGGAAGGGAAGCTCCATGTTTCCGCTTTTTTTCCGCCAGTCCTGTATCATTAACCGGAAAAGTTTTTCATATTCAAGCGGGTCGGGATCATTTGACTCGCCCTGATACCAAATAACGCCCTTAAACGGATATTTAAAAAGCGGAGCAATCATCGCGTTGTAGTTTCCCATCGGAAGGCGCTGAAAGAAAAATTCTTCCGGTCTCCGCTGTGCCGTAGCTCCGATTTTGTATTTCCATGACCCGGAAAATTCAACGGATTCGTTATCTGTAAATATGCGGAATGGCTTGTCGCAGGTAACGCCCCCTTCGCCGTTGTTGCACGTAACTCTTATTACGATACGGTTTTTCCCTTTTTTGAGGAGTCCCTCAGGAACGTATTTTCGCGGCGGATAGCGGTAGCCAGTGTTTCCAACCGCGGTTCCGTTAACAAAAACGGTGTCCGCGTCCACGATAGTGCCGAGCCATATTTTCGCGTCGTTTTCCGCGAAAGACGCGGAAAGTTCAAAATCTTTCGCGAGCCAGATTGCGCCGCAAAAACAGGTAAGTCCCGCTTGAGCAAAATCACCGGGCAGGGTAATGTCATCCCAGCCGGAAATATCCGTTTCGGGGCTTTGCCAGTTTTTTGGAAACCCCAAATCCTCATGCGCGAGATTTGTTTCCCACTCTTGAATAGCTCCGCCGGTATTTCGCGTGATTTCTTCGCGTTTGGCGGGGTCGGCGTATTGTCTGCCCAGCGCGATTTTTTCAGGGTAATCGGCAAGGGCGTCTTCGCTCATCCACGTTTCAATCGGAGTGCCGCCCCATGCCGCGTTGACAAGACCGATAGGGACGCGCCTTTCGTACTTTTCGTAGAGTTTTTTTGCGAAAAACCACGCCGTCCCCGAAAATTCGTGCAGGGTTTGCGATGATGCGGAAAGCCAGCTTCCGCCCGTTAAATCCTCGCGGGGAGCGGAGAAGTCCCATTCCTGCGGCGTTTTGAATTGTCGTATAACGGGATATTCTTTTATCTGCCACTCCTCGCTGTAATCATCGCTAAGGCGGGACATCTGCATTTCCATGTTGCTCTGTCCGGCGCAGAGCCAAACGTCGCCTGAATAAATGTCGCTTATTTTTACCGAACCGCCGCTGTATTCAATTTCCATGACGAAGGGGCCTCCCGCCTTTACAGAATCGAGTGTTACGAGCCATTTTCCGCCGGTTTCGCGCGCTTCGTATTTTTTCCCCAGAAAGGAAACCGTCGTTTTTTTTATGCTCCAAACTGGAAAAGCCGCGTCCCGCTGAATTATCATTCCGTCGCTTAAAAACGGCGATAGACCCAAATCCGTCATTGCAAACCCCTGTATTCCGCCCAAAAAACATCGGCGTAATTATCTGTATTTTTTCCGTTTCCTGAGGCGAAAACGCCCGCAACCGCGCCCACAAAGCCGCCCGCGAATTCCGTGCTTAAAATACGCGCGTCCTCTCCTGCCGCGAATAATTTTAATGAATATTGATCCTCTCCGTAAAAAAAGGAAAGTTTCATATCTTCGCATTTAGCCGCGAGAATAAGCGATTTTCCCGTTATGGGACATTCTCTATCCGCTATAATTTCATCTTCTTTACCTGCCGCTTTTATCAGCTTGAGAGAAATTTTTCCAGTCATCGTTAGGTGCAATTCAAACCGGTACTGCCAGTCCTCGCTCTGTATTAATATTATCCCTGCTGTTTCACATTCGCTTTTCGGTGAAAATTCCATTGCCGCGCAGAATGTCCAGTCTTTGTGCCTGATTCTTCTTCCGGCAAAAGCGCAGTGTCCCTTTTCGCGCATACCAGACGCTCTTGTAAAAAGCCGCAGGGCGTTTGTGTTTTCCGTAAGACTGAAAGCGATGTCTTTTTCATTGACAGGCATACGCAGGGTTAACCAGTTAAGCGGCAATTTGCCGGAAAAATGATCGCAGGCGTTTTCTTCTATCCATTCAGAACCCGCGCTTTCATCAGTTAAATCCGGCAGAGTTATTTCATTTTCAACTAACCCCGATTTTGTCGCGACGTACAGCCACTCGTCCTCCCAAAAAACCGGAACCATGAAAGTTTCCCGACCAAGAGGGCACACTCCGTCAAAGGGGCGGGACGCAAGCAGAACCATCCACCAGTTTCCATCAGCGTCATCGACAATATCGGCGTGACCCACATTGATAATTTCCGTGTTTTTTCCAAGATGACGATGCGTTAAAACGGGATTGCTTTTTTTTCCTTCCCACGTACCCAAAATATTTTTTGAACGCGCGACACAGATCGCGTGATCAAGACTTGTTCCTCCCTCCGCATGCAGAAGGTAATACCAACCGCCGATTTTATAAATGTGCGGTCCTTCAGGCCATGCGGCGTTACGCAAAGCGCCGCGCCAGATACCGGCGCTTTTTCCTGTTAGCGGATTTTTTCCGGCGGCAAGCGCGTCGAGATTCATCTCATGAACGAAAACTTCATAATTGCCCGGATACGCTTCTCCCTCCGGCGCGGGATGAGTTCCGCAGTACCAAACTTTTCCGTCGTCGTCAAAAAAAATCGAAGGGTCAATGCCGTCTGCTCCCTCAAGCCAAACGGGGTCAGACCACGGACCTGCGGGGTCTTGCGCCGTGATAACGAAATTTTCACCCGCGCCAATCAAAGTGCAAAGAATATAAAAAGTCCCCTTATTGTGGCGGATTGTAGGTGCGAAAAGCCCCCGCGAAATTTGATGTCCGTCGTAACACAACTGACCCGGGCGGTCGATGGCGTTGCCGATTTGTTTCCAGTGGAGAAGGTCTCTTGAATGAAAAATGGGGATTCCCGGAAAA
Source organism: Treponema sp. (assembly GCA_031273265.1). Lineage (GTDB taxonomy): Bacteria > Spirochaetota > Spirochaetia > Treponematales > Breznakiellaceae > WQXQ01. The sequence continues at coordinate 22,862 of JAISSH010000047.1, read as the reverse complement.
TACGCGAATGTTGAGTTTACGATATAGAAATCTTTTCCCGCGCGGCAAATTGACGGGTCGGGGTAAAAACCGCTTAAAATCGGATTGCGGAATTTTCGCGTCATGGTTTCATTTTATCATTTTTTGCTATATGATAGAAGTAAGTAAATAGCGATGGGAGGGTTTTTATGAAAAAAGTTCCGTTTTCGCGTGGGTTCAATTTTGGCAAGTGGTTTGAATCCCGCGCCGTCAAGGACATCGTTTTTACCAAATATATTGAAGATGATTTTGTGAATGTAAAAAGTCTTGGAGCGGACGTTATCCGCCTTCCCGCCGCTTTTCATAATTTTACCGCGAGCGGGCAGGATCATACTCTCGATTCCGTTTTTTTGAAGTACCTTGATACTGCGGTGGAATGGGCTGAAAAACATAAGATTTTTTTAATTATCGACAACCATTCTTTTCACCCGATTGACCCCACCGACGTTAACATCGACAGGATTCTCATTCCGGTTTGGGAACAGATAGCGCGCCGTTATAAAGACAGAAGCGATTATGTGATTTACGAAGTTTTGAACGAACCGCATGGAATTGAGGACGGACGCTGGGGAAAAATTCAGGGGGATGTGATTGAAGCAATTCGCAAAATCGACCGCAAGCACGCGATAGTCGTGGGCGGGACAAATTTCAATTCGATTCCGAAACTGGAGACAATTCCCGAATATACAGGTGAAAATATCATTTATACATTTCACTTTTACGATCCGCATCTTTTCACTCATCAAGGAGCGACGTGGAACAAGCCGTCCCTCGCGCCGCTTGCGGGTCTTCCGTTTCCGGCTGATAAAAATAAAAAGCCGCAGGTGCATGAAACTTTCAAGGGAACATGGGTAGAGGAGCGCCTTGATAATTACGAGAATGATTCAAAACCTGAGGCGTTATGCGTATCTTTTGACAGGGCGGCTTCTTTCGCAAAAGAGAGAGGCGTTCCCGTTTTCTGCGGAGAGCTGGGCGTGTTTATGATTCAGAGTCCTCCCGCCGACCGCGTAAAATGGTATCAGTTTGTCTGCCGCGAACTTGAAAAGCGCGGTATTCCGTGGTTAAGCTGGGATTATTTTGGAGGCTTCGGTATTTTCAAGACGATAGAGAAGGGCGATTTTAAAACCGGACTTAATGTTGATGTTGTACGCGCAATGGGCTTCACGCCGCCTGAGAAGTGAGGAAGGCAAATGAAATATGTAGTATATTTTCTTTTAACAGTTTTTGTTTTAATTTCATGTAACACTACGGAGAAAGATAAATCGGCGGATGCTCCTGTTGTCATACAGAAGGAAAACGGTCCTGTGCAGGCGGCTGTCCGTTCCGCTCCTTTTTCGCGCGGAGTGAATTTTTCAATGTGGTTTGAATCGTTCAGCGCGAATTCAATCCCGTTTACAAATTATACCGAGCAGGATTTCATTGATGTAAAAAGTCTTGGAGTGGACGTAATCCGCCTTCCAATCAGAATGCACAGTATGACGCGCGGTGCGCCGGATTATACTTTTGAGCCTCTCTTTTTAAAATTTCTGGACTTTGCCGTAAACATGGCGGAAAAGTACGAAATTTATATCATTATCGACAATCATTCCTTTGATCCTGTAGCCGCTACAAGTAACGATATTGACAAAATTCTTCTTCCGGTGTGGGCGCAAATCGCGCGGCGTTACAAAGATCGCGGCAAGTATGTTGTCTATGAAATTCTCAATGAGCCGCACGGTATCAGCGATGAGCGTTGGGGCGAAGTACAGGGGATGGCGATTCAGGAAATAAGAAAACATGATCAAAAACATGCGATTATTGTCGGGGGAACGGATTATAATTCAATCGGAAAATTATCGAAGATACCGCGATATTCGGACGCAAATCTAATTTATACATTTCACTTTTATGATCCGTATCTTTTTACGCATCAGGGAGCGAATTGGGGAAGTCCGCCGGTGTTGACGACGCTTGCGGGAGTTCCCTTTCCGGCAGACAAAAAACGTATGCCGAAAATATCCGCAGACCTGAAAGGAACATGGATAGAAAACTCGCTTACTTACAGTTACGCGAATGATTCGTCTCCGGCAAAACTTTATAAAACATTGGACATTGCGGTTTCTTTTTCCAGAGAGCGCGACGTTCCCGTTTTTTGCGGAGAATTCGGAGTGTTCATTCCGAACAGTATTCAGGAGGATCGCGTAAGGTGGTATGACTTTGTCGCCGACGCGCTGGACAGGCGCAATATTTCGCGCGCAAGCTGGGATTATTACGGAGGGTTCGGCGTTTTTAAAACAGGCAGGGGAAACTTTAACTCAGACTTGAATATCGAAGTAGTCCGCGCAATGGGATTTACTCCCCCTGCGCAAATTCCGCGTACGGCGCAACCGTTAGATGAAAGTTTTGTAATTTACGACGACTATCCAAACCGCGATTACGTGTCGGCAGGGTATTGGGGCGAAAAGACATGGTTCAGTATGTATGACACAACAACGGCGCAAGGCGAGTACGCAATTCAATGGGCGGGAGCGGAGCAGTACAACGCGTTCTGGTTTTCTTTTGACGGAAAAAAAGATTTTAGCAGCCTTGCGCATGAGGGATATTTCCTTGAATTCAAGGCGAGAGCGGAAAAACCCGCTATGTTCGACGTGCGTTTTTTAAATTCAGAGAGCGCCTCTGTTATTCCGTGGCGGGTGCGTTATACGATAGATGAAAAAATTCTCCCGCCCGACGAAAAGTGGCACACGGTGCGCGTCCCATTTGACAAAATGACAGAGCATGGAGCGTGGATTAGCGCGAAAAATGAATGGGTGTCCCCCAAAGGAGCGTTTTCATGGAAGGACATAAGCCGCCTTGAATTTGTAGCGGAATACGGCGATATGAAAGGGTTGAGTGTCTGGTTTGACGAAATCAGGATAACGAAATAGTTATTGATAAATCCGCATTAAATATCGGCAAGATAGTCAATCTTTCCTTCACCTAACGCTTTCAGTATTCGGCGCTTTATCTCTCCCGGATCGCTTTCGCCGGCGGCGGCGGTAAAATCCGCTATCCTTTTGCGCATATCGCGTCTTTTGGAATTTTGTCCGTAGGGGCAGGTGCAGGCGTTTTTCAGAATGTTTTGTTCCGCGGCGCAGGCGATTATTCTCTTTTCTTCAAGAAGGGCAAGCGGGCGTATCAGGCTTACGGGATATTTGCGGTATTTCAAAAGAATTGGCATGGCGAGAAGTTCTCCCTTTGAACAGAGGTTCATGAAAAAAGTTTCGATGATGTCGTCCAGATGATGACCAAGCGCGATTTTGTTAAAGCCGTTTTCAACCGCGTATTTTAAAAGTTCTGTGCGCCGCTGGGTAGAGCACCAGTAGCAGTTCATCTTTTCCCCTTCCTTGAGTCTGCCGATTACAGGCACAAACATATCGGTGAAGGGGATGCCCCATTCTTCCAGTCTTGCGCAAAGAGCCGCTTTTTTACAGCAGGCGCAAAAGTCCGTGCTTATGTGAAGCCCGGCAAGTTCATAGTTGAGCTTCAGCGCGGGTCTGATTGCCGAAAGCGCCCACGCAAGAACGCTTGAATCTTTGCCGCCAGATACGGCGATCAGGATACGGTCGCCTTCGCTTATGAGCGAGCGTTCCATCACCGCTTTCACAACGAGTTTTTGAACAAGTTCGCTTGAGCCTGTCTTTTTGAAAAATCTGCTTCCCATTACAACTCCGTTGTTTTCTTCAGATAACGCTCTTCTTCGCTGAAAATACAGCCGCAGTATTTTTGCATATAAAGTCCTCCGTTGCGGGCGGCGGACTGACCTTCGCGGAAAAGCGGACGGAAATCGCGGTAAAGAAAATCAATTCCGTATTTTGCCGCAGTTTCTTCGCCGATGTTTTTTATCGCCTCATGATTTTGGTACGGACTTATCAGCAAACTTGTGCTAAACGCCGAATATCCGTTCTCAGCCGCGAAAGAGGCGGTTTTTTCAAGACGCATTTTGTAGCAGATTTTACAGCGTTCCTGTCCGCCGCCCGCTTCAATGTTTGGAAAGACGGCGTTCAAAAACAAACGAAGACCGTATTCGTCTAACATTTCCAGTTTCAGTTTTTCGTTAGCCGCAAATTCAGCAAGGCAGTCACGGCGCAGGGAATATTCTGAGTAAGGGTGAATGTTCGGGTTGTACCAAAAAAGTTCAGGCTCAATGCCTTCTTTGCGCAGGGTTTTTACGCACTGAACGGAACAGGGAGCGCAGCAGCAGTGAAACAACAGTTTCATAAAAGCGGGCGGCGTTGATGTACCGTTACGCCGGTTTCAAAAGCGAAGACGGACAGTACCGTTCAATCGCTTTGGCAAGCTGGTCGGCGCAGGAAGTTCCTTTGTTATCGCAACGCACGCCTTTCAGTTTGTTTAATATTTCCGCAGCGTTCTGTCCCTCAACCAGAACGCCAATTGCTTTCAGGTTTCCGTTGCAGCCGTTTTCAAATTTAACGGAATGTAATTTTCCGTCCTCAATATCAAAACAGATTCTTGTGGCGCAAGTTCCGTTTGTCTCAAACTCGTACATACTACTCATAAAAAAATTATAACATACTTACCGGGTCAACATCTACTTCCAAATACGCTTTTGAATCTTTTCCCTTTTCATAGAGGGCGAGAATCTCCCGCGCCGCCGTGTGAACAGAACCCATTGAGGGACTGCGAAGGATAATCTGCTTCCTGAAATTGTCGTTGATGATGCCGATTGGACATTCAGCGGGACCGAGCATGTCGGAGTCCGCGGGAAGCAGAGGTTTCGCTAGAGACGCGAGTCGCCTGATTGCCGCGTCCGCGCGTTTTTCATCTTTTGCGCGGATTGTAAGACGAATGAGCCTTGAGAACGGCGGGAAATTCAACGCTTTGCGCTGGTTTAATTCGGCGTTAAAAAATCCGGCGACATCAAGGGCGCAGGATCGGGTGATGGTCGGGTCTTCCATTCGCAGGGTTTGAACTATTACTTTGCCGTCGGGGAAGTAGCGTCCGGCGCGCCCGGCGACTTGCACAATCAGGGAAAATGTCCGCTCCGCCGCGCGAAAATCCGGCAGATGAAGCCCTGTGTCGGCAAAGACTACCCCGACAAGACGCACGCCGGGGAAGTTCAATCCTTTGGCGACCATCTGTGTTCCCAAAAGAATATCGATCATTCCTGTTTTAAAAAGTTGAAGGGTCTCTTCAAGTCCGCCTTTTTTTCCCGCTGTGTCCGCGTCCGCTCTGCGAAGACGCAGGTCGGGAAATGAGCGCCTAACTTCTTCCTCGATCATTTCCGTGCCGAAACCTCGGTAGCCAGCTTCAACACAGCCGCATTTTGGGCAGGCGGAAGGCGGCGGTTCGCTGTAGCCGCAGTAGTGGCAGACACAGCGTCCTCGGCTTTTGTGCCATGTCAGCGACACGGAACAGCGGCGGCAGGTTTGTTCCCATCCGCAGGAAGGGCACTGGTAAAAATGAGCGAATCCGCGCCGGTTCATAAAGAGAATGCTCTGTCTTCCCATTTCTGCGGTAATGCGGATTTCATCTTTCAGTTCTTTTGTAAGACAGCCTTCGGTTTTCGCTAGACTCACCGGTTTTATCTGAGGCATTCCGCCGCCTGAAATCCGGCGCGACAGATCGAGTCTTTTTATGCCGCCTTCGGTCATAAGTTTCCACGCTTCCGCCGAAGGAGTGGCGGAGCCCATCACAAGACGCGCGCCTTCCTGCGAACAGCGGCGGAGCGCGATTTGGCGCGCATGGTAGCGCGGTGTGTTGCCCGATTTATATGAGCTGTCGTGTTCTTCGTCAATGATGATAAGTCCAAGATTAGGAACAGGCGCGAATACCGCGCTGCGCGGTCCGACAACAATCGGCGCTTCCCCTCGGCGGATTCTCATCCATTCGGCGAGGCGGGAAGATGGACTCATTCCCGAATGTAGTGTCGCCGCCTGTGAGCCGAAACGTCTGCCTATCACTTCCGCCGTTTGATGAGTTAGGGAAATTTCCGGCACTAGATAAATTACCGATTTACCCGCGTTCAGCGTATATTGTGCCGCGCGCAGGAACACTTCGGTTTTGCCGGAGCCTGTAATGCCGTAAAGGTAGAACATCGGCGGGAGTCCGCTGTGCGGAAGGTCATCCTTGCATGGAGCGGCGGCTGTAATTGCGGATAACGCTGCCGCCTGCTCGTCTGAAATTGAAAGAGAAGGTTCGCCTTCTTCATCATTGTCGGGAAGGGTAGGGTACGTCATCTTTCTGCCCGACGGGATCATTGCGGCTAACGCCTGCCCAGTGCCGCACAGGTAGAAACCCGCCATCCAGCGGGCGATTTCAATATCGTTGTCGTCGAAAATTGGTTCGGCGTCCACCACGCGGCGTATTTTTTTAACAGCTTCCTCTTTTACGCCGTCGGGCAAATTTTCCCGTTCCGCGATAATATAGCCGAGGCAGTCCCTTCTGCCGAATGGAACCATCGCCCGCTTTCCCGGCATTGCCTCGCCTTTGTCGTCAACGCGGTAGGTGAAACTGTGATCTGCCGGAATATCAAAAACAAGATCAAAAAGGACTGACAATCAATTTTCTCCGTTTAATTCATCGATTCTTGAACGCAGAAGTTTTAAATCTTCCCACGCCGGGCGCTTGTATTCCTCATTACGCAAAAGCGCGGCAGGATGATATGTAACAAGCAGAGGAATTGTCATATCTTTTACGGTCAGTTCCGTAAACTTTCCGCGCAGTTTGCCAATCGGCTCGGTTGTTTCAAGCAGGGTCTGCGCCGCAATGCGTCCGGCGACAAGTATGAACTTGGGTTTTAAAAAGACAATCTGCCTTTTAAGAAAATGGGCGCAGGACGCGGTTTCCTCAGGACGCGGGTCGCGGTTATTGGGAGGTCTGCATTTTACAACATTGGCGATAAAACAGTTGCTGTTACGCGAAAGATTGATTGAAGAAAGCATCTTGTCCAGAAGCTGTCCCGCCCTGCCTACAAAGGGACGACCCTGCGCGTCTTCCTCAGCGCCGGGTCCCTCGCCAATTACCATAACAAGAGGCTGCGTTACCCCCTCTCCGGGCGCGGCGTTTGTCCTTGTTTTTCCAAGCGGACAGCCGGCGCATGCTCTGATTTCCGCCGCTATTTTTTCAAGAGAATCCCCCTGCGTTGAATTTTCGCCGTTTTTCGCTCCCTCTCCGGCAGACGGAACATCATCTGTGAAGAGGTATCCCTGTTCCGCGCCCCTATAGCCGGAGGAAATAAAATCTCCGGCAAGGTCGAGAAAAACGGCTGTCCTTTGTTTTTCATCGGCAGTCATAACTGTAATTCAACCGTAAGATTGGCGGTAAGTAAAGGGGTATTTACATATATCCGCGAATCGTATATCCTCATAATAAACTAGATGGTACTTTTGATTATTCGCCTTATGCTTGCCGCCTCGCTTCTTCTCTCTCTCTACATAATGTCTGTTACGCTGGAGCGGTGCCGAAGTGAAAAACGGTACGGATTTCTTTACTGCTGCGTTACAATATTTCTTTATACTCTTGGCTACTTTATCGAAATAACATGCGGAACTCCCGGCGGCGCTGTCATCGGCGTAAAAATAATGTATGCCGGCGCCAGCTTTATGGCTCCACTGTTCTTTTTCTTTTCGGCGGATTATTGTGAAATTCGCCTGCCAAAAAAATATTATCAGATTCCCATGCTGATTATCCCGGTGTTATTTTATCTGGTAGTTCTTACCTTTGATCACCATAAATTGTTGTATTCCGATTTTTATTATAATCCCGAAAAAATCATACCCGGCAATGTAATTAAGCCGGGTCCTCTGTATCTTGTCGGCACTTTTTATCCTCTCTTGTGCATTGCCCTTGCATGTACGGTTCTGATTCACAAAATAATGCAGAAACAAAAACAGCGTCTTGGTTTGATCCTGCTTATATTCAGCGCTCTTGCCCCGCTCATAGGAAATTTCAGCTATGTCGCCCTGTCATTTTTCAGCAAAAGCGTTCTTGGACAGGTGAACTTTACCGCCTTCTTTATGGTGCTGAGTAATTTTTTGTTTTTCTACAATATTGTGCGTAACGATATGTTCGATCTTGCTCCAAAGGCGCATGCCGTTACTCTGGATTTGATAAGGGATATTTTCATCGTTCTGGATCATAATTTGTCTTATACAGGGTCTAACAATAAAGCTACGGAACTTTTTCCTTCATTAACTGAGCATTATAAGGGAAAATCCATTTTACAGATGGAAACTTGGCCGCGGGAACTTAGAATTATCGAAGAAAAAAAGTCTTACGAACATGGCGAGGATCTTCTGCGTGAAATTGAATTTACCCTGCCCCACAGACCGGGGAAAAATTATTCGGGCTGGATAAACCGTGTCGTTTCCAAAACGGGGACGACGCTGGGCTGGGTAATTTTAATTCAAGATATTACTGAAACGGTAAAAATGACAACGTCGCTTAAATTCTTCAACGACCAGCTTAACAAAGCGTTTTCTACATATTTATCGGAAGATGTGGTAAAAGAAATTATTGACGATCCTACGCGGCTGCAGCTTGGCGGCATAAAACGCCACATGACGGCAATGTTTACGGATATTAAGGACTTCTCCAAAATAGCGGAAGCGTTGTCTCCTGAAAAACTGGTAGAAATGCTCAATCATTATCTTTCCGCCATGAGCAATGTAATTTTGGATCAAAAAGGAACAATCGATAAATACGAAGGCGACGCGATTCTCGCTTTCTTTGGAGCCCCGCACCATCTGCCGGATCACGCTCTGCGTACCTGTACTGCGGCAATACTCATGAAGCGGCTGGAAACGGAAGTGAATAAACTCCTCGCGGAAAAAGAACTGTGCCCCCTGCCTGTTTTTACCCGTATCGGAATCAACACCGGTGAAATGCTGGTTGGAAATATGGGGACACAGAAGAAGATGAACTACACCGTTATTGGCAATGAGGTTAATCTTGCGGCAAGACTGGAGGGAGTGAATAAACAATACGGAACAAGGATCATCGCGTCGGAAAATACGATAAATGAAACAGGAGAAAAACTTCTATCAAGACGGCTTGGCTGGATAAGAGTGGTTGGAATCAACAAACCGGTGCGTATTTATGAAGTGCTGGAATTAGCGCGTGACGCCGAACCGTCTTTGCATAAACTTGTCGAGCTTTTTCATAACGCGGTTAACATTTTTGAATCGCGGCAATGGAAAGACGCGGAAGGCGCGTTTAATGAAGTATTAAATCAATTTCCCGATGACGCTCCCTCTAAACTTTATTTGAAAAACTGCAAAAATTATTTGGAAAATCCGCCTGCGCCTAATTGGGACGGCGTATTTGACATGAGAGAAAAATAAAATCCCGCATCTAAAAAAACAGCCGCGCAGAAGGAAAATCCCCTATCCCTCTGCGCGGCTTCAAAAAAAACCCTTCATGATTGAAGGGAACTTTGCCGGTCTTCCCTTTAAGGCATTGCAAACGCAAACGCCGGGCCCCCACCCAAAACCGGCAAAAAACCTCAAGTCTTGTCCTGATCCTGTCCTACGTTTTTTATCTCCTGAATAAATTCATCTAAATCCTCAAAATGCCTGTACACCGAGGCAAAGCGGATGTATGCGACTTTGTCTAAAGCGCCAAGCCTCTTTAACACCTGATCCCCGATTATCGAACTGGAGATTTCCCGGCTGCCTTTGCTCAAAATAGCCGCTTCATCTTCAATTTCGTTGATCAGGTTTTCAATCTGCATCTGCGAAAACGGTCTCTTTTCCAGCGCCCGGATTACCCCGCGTTCAAGTTTTACGCGGTCGAAAGGTTCGCGCCTGCCGTCCCTTTTCACCACCATGAACTGCCTTTCATCGATCTTTTCGTAACTGGTGAACCGATAACCGCAACTTATACATTCCCTGCGGCGGCGCACCGCGTCCCCGTTCGCCAGAGACCGGGATTCGATTACTTTGTCCTCAATCGTGCCGCAATGGGGGCATCGCATATAGTGTTACCTTCCGTCCGTCCGCTATATATAGTACGCTACATATAGTGTGGTTTTTATGAAACCATAGTACCGCATATATAGCGTAGTTGTCAATAGATCATACTATATTTTGTGTAGATTGTTTTTTGACCGCGAACAACCTCGAATCGACACGAACACCGCGAACCTGCGCGAACAGGCGGGGAAAATGGATATTTATTCTATTCCCTTGAAATATCGTTTGTGCTATGATTTTCCCTGTTCGGAGGAATTGATGAAAATAGGGCTGGATACTTTTGCCTGCGATGGCGGCAAGTCCGGAGTAGGCATGTATTTAACCCAGTTTTTGAAACATATACCCCCTTCACAGGAGGCTCTTTTTGAGCTTTTTGGCTGGGAATTTGACAGATACGCGTACAACGATGTAACGCCGAATTTTGAATTTATTCCCCAATGCACGGTCAACGGAAGAACGGCAAACGCGCTGTGGCATCTCTTTAAATATCATAAATTCGCGTCTAATCGAAAATTTGACGCGTGTTTTTTCCCAGCCGCCCACAGACGTCCTCCCTATAAATCGCCGTGTCCGTCAATCGGCGTGGTTCACGACATGGCTGCTTATTGGGGCACTGTGCGAACCAGAGAACATCTTGGCGCTCTTCTGCGAATGATACTGCCGGATTCACTTCGGCGGCTGGACAGAATTATCGCGGTGAGCGAATGGGTAAAGCGGGAACTGGTTGAAAGGGCGCGCGTAAAGGAAAACCGAATTGAAGTTGTTCCCAACGGGATAGATCATACGGCTTTTTATCCGCGCAACAGAAATGAGGAGAGCGTGTTGTTGATCCAGCCGTTCAGTTTCCGCCGTCCGTATGTGCTGTGTGTTTCAAGAATCGATCATCCGATTAAAAATCATATCCGCCTTATTGAGGCTTTCGGTATTTTCAAAGAAAAGACAAAATTTCCCCACAGGCTGGTGCTTGCCGGCGGCGACAGCGACGGCGCGAAAAAAGTGAAGAAAGCAGCCGCTTCTTCCGCATGGCGCGGCGATATTTTCTTTACCGGACATTTCCCGCCAAAGAGCCTGCCTGAGCTTTACGCCGGCGCGGATTTCGCGATTGTCCCGTCAATGTACGAAGGTTTTGGCATGAGCGCGCTTGAAGCTATGGCGTCGGGAGTGCCGGCGCTCTGCGCCCGCGCCGCGTCCCTTCCTGAAACGACGGAACATGCCGCGCTTTACTTCGATCCGTTAAACGCTGAGGACATGGCGGACAGAATGATAACAATCAGCACCGACCGCGATATTTACAACGAATGCCGCGCTCTTGGTATTGAGCGGGCTAAGGCTTTTACATGGGATCGCTGTGTGGAGCGCACATTGCGTATAATTTACGAGACGACAGGCAAGTAGGGTTCATTTCCAGACAATATCCAGTCCCAGTCCCGTAGCGCCGGATAAAATTTCCCATGTGCCAATCGAAACCGACGCTTTTTTCCCCGATGAAGAAATTTTCGCCGCAGGCGGAGGAGTTATCTCTCTGCCTTCTCCGTCGGTGAAGCTGATCGCCGGGTTTCCGGCGGAGACGCTTATACTGAACAAGTAACCGTCTGAAACCTGCCGCGCCAGTTCAAGAAGGTCGGGGTTTAGCTGTGAAGACGCGCCTTCATTTAATGTTAGGTGAAGTTTGTTTACCCCGTTTTCACGGCTGAGAAACGCGCGCTTTCCGGTAGGATCGAGAAATTTTAACAGGGCGTCTGTATTTTTAAATTCCAGCGTTGCTTTGTTTATGATGTCCTGCGCTTTTTCGCGGGAAGAAAACGAAACAAGCTTAATATCCGGTATGCGCGTTATTGTCCGCTCCCAGTCCGCGCGTCCTACGGGAATGATGTTCCACCTTTCGTTGCCGTCAAGTCTGCCGATTGCTTCCGCCATGCGGGAAAAACGGTATTCAAGGGTAATTTTCCCAGAGCCGTCTTTACGCATTTGAATATCCGCCGAAATCCCCAGACAGGAATTCAATATCAATATTGATAATAAGATAAATGTATGCCAAAATTTTCTATTCATCAGAACTCCTCCGAGTGTATCTTCATATCCTGAATACGGACAGGCGTCTCTTTCTCTATCATGTCAAATGCCTTGCGAAGAACCGTTTCGCCGAAAGTTTTCGAGTTGGAAACCAATGCCCCGCCGATTTGGGCGAAGGAAAGAGAATCCTGCAGATCCACTTCCGCCGCGCTCAGATGATAACGGCGGCGCATCTTTTCTACGACAGACTTGATAATGCGGCGTTTTTCCTTGATGTTGTCAATATCGGGAATTTCAAAAATTAACTGTATCATTGAAACAACCATTAAAATACGAATCTACCTCATTATCGAATATAAATCTATGTTTTAGAAACCGCTTTCAGTGTCAGTTTTTAAGAGCTCTTCCTCATCAAGTACAGTCTGCTCTTCTTCCGCTTGGGCTTGAGCTTTTTCCTTCTCTTCGAGAGTACGCTGCATATCGTTGATTATTTTTCTTAAAGAGTCCTTATTCGCGGAGCTGATACCGCTCATTTTTTGCAGTTCCTCGACAGCTTCGATGTTGTCGTAACCGTCGCTGACGGCTCCCTCCAGTTCCGTGACGCCTTCGCCGCTTTCACCGTCGGCAATCAATAAAAGCCGCGCGAGCGAAAAGCGAACGTCGCTTCGTTTTACCTCTTCTTCCTTGCGGGAAGCGTCGGACAGAACGGCGCGGTATTCTTCCATCGCCCTTGCGTAAAATTCATGATGTTCAAGCAGTTGCGCGTATTCATAGCGGATTTTCGCGTCGGAATTGGCGTTCAGCCATTTCGAATAACTGTCAATTGCTTCCACCTTGTCCTGGGCTTTTTGGGCACGCGCGTAAAGAAGCATAACTTCATTGTTATCCAGAAGGGCAAACTGGTACTTTTCCAGCACTTTTTCGGCGTCGCCGTAACGTTCCATCGCGTATAATACAAGAGCGTGGTTGTATCCGTCGTCCGTGCTTTCAGGAACAAGCAGAAGTAACTTTCTGTAGTGTTTTTCCGCGATGCTGAAATCTCCGGTTTTTATTCTTGTAAAAGCCGCCGCCTTTAGCGCAAGTATATTATCTTCGTCCCTTCTTAATATACTTTCAAAATGTTTTGCCGCTTCGTCGTATTTTTGCGTTTCAAACGCGATCCTTCCCAGATTGTACTGCGACGCGACCATAGTTCTGTCAGCCATTCTCGCGCGGTTAAGCCATTTTTCCGCTTCATCAAATTTTCCAAGATCGTAATACGCCATGCCTATAGAAAAATATTCCTGCGCGGACGCGGCGGTTCCAACACAGCCTGAAAGATTCAAAGAGAGTAAAAAAATAATAAAATATAAATAAATATATTTCATTTTTTCCCTCTCCCAAGCACGACATTCTCAATTTCGCGTAACTGTGAACGGTACAGATTTGCCAGACGCGAACCGTAATCCGCTATTAACTGCATTATATTGCGCGCGTTAACATTGTCGTCTTTTCCGTTGATGCGATCCCCCGCGTCTCCAAGACCCGGCATGATGTAGGCGTCTTCGTTCAGAACGGGGTCCATCCACAGTGTGTAAATATCGCATGTTTCCAAAGCGCGCACAGTCCTTAAAGCGCCCTTGAGGGCGGAAATCACGTTGAAAATTTTAATGGAACGCGGCTTTATTCCCGATTTCAAAATATATTTTACAACGGTTACAAGACTGCCGCCGGTAGCGTTCATCGGGTCGGCGAAAATCAGATCCTTGCCATTGAGCTGTTCAAGGTTAAAAAAAGATCTGTCAATATCCAGAATATATTCCATGTCGCTTTCTTTTTTTTGATCATTTCGCATTATCCTGAACAGAGCAAACGGCGTTATATAGCCGTTGGAGGAGTATTCCTCAATTTCTTTGCTCATGATCATGGACGGCAGAAGCGCTCCCCTCAGCATTACGCACATTACGGTATTTTCGATTTTTTCGTCAATATTGGTGATCTTGTGAACCGCGTAATTCTGCACAGGATTTGTTACCGGAGTTTTTACAACAATATAGTTTTTTTCTGAACCGCCGCTTCCGCCCCACGCGAGCTTGAAAAGCATCTCGAAGGAACGCTGGATAAAATAAATAAATTCCTGATTTTCTGTTTTTATATCTCTGATTTTGGCGATAACGCGGGACGCCTCCGGGCGGTTTTCGGCGGACGAGAGAAAAGAATAAACATGCAGTTGGGGAGTATGGGAGCAAATTTCCTGCAGAAGATTTCCCATTTCGTTGTACACTTTAATCAGACTGTCCATGTCGTTTTGACTGCCGGGCAAACGCGGAAAAATCTCAAGCGCTTTTCCATAAAGCGTTTCGATAGCGAGAAGATTTTTTTTGTCACCGGCAGTTAAATACCCGTCAAGCTCGTCAGCCTTCAAAATCACTTTGTTCATCGTTTTTCAGTATATTATGATTAAAAAAAAGTAACAACATGCCCGGCTTAGGGGATAATTGACAAAAAGCGTAAAAAGGTAGATTTTGAAGGTACATGAAGAATGTTGTTCATTTGACGTTGGCTTTTCTGTGCGCCGCGCTGATTTTTTCAGGCGCGTGTAAAAACAACAGAATCACTTCTGTAGACAGAGAAGACCTTTTTTCGCTTGAGATTGGACCTATGGAAGATCAAATTGCCCTGTACAATCTTGAAGGCGGCGGAGGAATACGAAGGACAGGTTTTACAATGAGGGACGGGCTGTTCTACATCGCGGACGGAAACAACGGAAAAATAGTCCGCTACAATTCATACGGCGACTTGCTCTTTATGATTTATAACGAGGAAACCAACCCGGCTCCGCTCAGTCTTAAAACAAATATTTCGGGGGGAGAGCAGGCGACCCGCTGGGCGTATACCTATCCGCTGGAAGCGCCGGGTTGGATAGCGGTGGATTCCCGCAAGCACATTTTTGCGGAGGACAGGCTTCCCCAGCAGGCGCACCGCACCGACTCCGAAAGCAACGCGCTTCTGGACGGAATAATTCTTCACTTCGATCAGGACGGGCGTTTTATTGATTATTTGGGACGTGAAGGAATAGGCGGCAGTCCTTTCCCAAGGATCATCGGGCTTACAACGTCGATAAGAGACGAACTTGCCGTGATCTGCCGGATACCGAACGGCTGGAACATTTACTGGTACAACGCTTCGGGGACGCTTCTTTATCTGGTAAAAATAAACTCAAGCGCAATCCCGTCTCTTCCTGACTGGCCTGAAGCGTTGTCGATTGTAGACGTTATTGCCGCTTCTCCCGACGCGAGGAATCTTATCATAAAAATTGACTATAGCCGCGATACTTTTGACGAGTCGACAAATACCCGCACAGGCACTGAGCCAATCGGCTCGATTATCTGGACGCTTGATGTGGAAGACGGCTCTTATTCAGGTTCGGTAGAAGTTCCGCTTTTTGAATTGTCCGAAAACGGACGGGCAGCCGGCATCAAAGTATTTTATTCCGTGCTGGGAGTTATGCGCGGCGGAAAAGCGCTTCTTTACTTCCCAATTGATACCGGCTTTTCTGTTCTCTTTATCGACACACATTCGCGCGAACAGCGAAGGGGCTATATCAATTTTACAAACGATGAACTGAGGTACAATGACTTTTATCTTTCTACGGAAGGAATTCTCAGCGCGATGCTGGCTGACAGCTTTAACATCAAGCTTGTCTGGTGGCGCACCGACAAATTTATAGGAGAAGCGCCATGACAGATAATGAAGAAGTCAGCAGACCAAACGCAAATTACAACCTGAGTAAACCGGACGGAAAAGACGCGCGCGCGGAAGGCGAGCTTATTTTTTATTATAACCGCGAAAACAGGCTGAAAAAAGCGCCGCAGAGCGTAAGAGATCTTTATGCAAATGCGAAACCATACCGTTTTAGTTTGATCCGTCCTTTAATCGCGGATAAGCGAAGAGCCATACTTTTTTTTACAATTTTGATAATGTGCGCGTTTATATTTCTTTTTTCAAAAATGGGATATTTTGACAGTTCATATTCATTGGAAGGAAATAAAATTGATATTACGGCAGCCAAGCATGAAGGCGTAACTCTAATTATAATGAAGAAAGCCAGAAAAAAGGACGTTACGGACGCATATTCTGGCGCGGTAGGCATTGCCGTCTCCCCGGCGGTAATCGGCGATAATGAGGAAATGCCCGTCTTTTTTCACCGCGTTTTCTTCACCTTGGAACAGTCGGAAGAGTACAGATTTGTCGTCCCCTTTAACGACCCCGATCTTTTAATGGTGCTTCAAACTGAAAAATCTACCCTCAAAGCGAGAATTAAATCGAAATGAAAAAATCAAGAAAAGAGTTTCCTTGACTAAATATGTTTTTTCTGTTAATTTACTAATATGATAACACCACAATTGTATTTTTTATCCATTCTGTGCAATGGTTTGAGCGGGTATATTCTGTTCGCCGAAGTGGGAGCGGAAATTGAAAAGGGCGTGCGGTTTTCCATAAACAACCCTACTTTTCACCTGGTTCTGGGAATTCTCAGCGCCGCTACCGGGGTATTAAAACTCCTTTCTCCTTCTATGGGAATCCCCATCTTAGGCGATCTGATACCGGCAGCCGCCGGCGTCATAGCCGGTCTCCTCTTGATCTTCGGCATTTACCGCCGTGAGATTTCCGCCGATTCGACATCGACAGAAAGCCCGGCAACCCTTGACCGCCTTGGCGGAAGCCTGCTGCGCTTCAGAAAAACCATCGGGCTGGGACTTCTGGGCGTCGCGCTTTTACATTTCCTCTTTCCGCAGGCGATTTTTCTTTAATGTGAAACCTGACCGGACAGGCTCATTTTTTCCCATGCTTGACATTCTGCAGTTCAATAAGCTCGTCAATCTGCCTTAACACAAAATCCTGATACTCAGGATACAACTCGTTAAAAAGGCTTGTCATCTTCTCCATTTTTTCCTTAGGCGTGCTGTTGAACATCCGCCCCTTTCCGGTCAGAAGCCAGTGCTTGTTTACAGAAAACGCGCTGGAAATTAAGTGAATGAGACGGTCTTTTACTTCCTTATGCCCTGTTTCAATTTCTGATAAATAACCATAGGAAACATAAACCGCTTGGGCAAATTCCCGCTGGGATATATTTAAAATATGCCGTATTTCCTTGATACGTTCATTAATCGTCATAAACTTTCATTTATGAGCATATAATAGTACCGCTCACCTATCAAGCAAAAATAGCTCAAAAATGAGTATGATTTTGGTATTTTTATCTTGACCATTTGTTCATATTATGATATAAATAGCCCATATATGAGCAATGATAATAAACTGGAAAAACTGCAATGTACCTTCCCAAAACTTACGGAAGCGAATCAGCAATATGTGCTGGGGCTTGCCGAAGGTTTGAAAACGGCGCAGAAGGGCAGGGTTAGGGAAAAGGCGAAAGAGGAGAAAACGAATGGCATGGTAAAGAGAGGTTAATTCATGAAAAAGCGCATATTGTTTGTTAGGCGAAATGGCTAAAAAATATAAATTTATATTTTTTATTTTTCTCATTAGTGTTTGTATAAAGGTCATTTATGCACAGAATATTGAAAATGAAATATTTTTATTTTCGGAAAATTTAACATGGAAAGAAAATGTGTTTGATCTAAGATCATTTGATATTCCTCATGTTGGATTTTTCTATTGTTTTGATAATAGCAATAATATATTATTACGTTTATCTACACCAACAGCTTTTCCCGTCTTATTTATAACACCAATAAATGTAACATATGCAAATTCATATTTTGGCATTAATTGTTTATTATTAGATTTTACATTTAAAATAGATATTTCATATGAATTAGATCCATTTAGATTAGATTTTTCAATTAATAAACATATTTTGTTAAGATTTTTACCATTATCGCTATGGGGAGGATTTCCTATTTCTTCAAATGGAATGGGAATATATTTATTATTTGAAATAGCACCTATTAATATTTTTACAAATAAGAATGATAATTATAAACAAAGTCATTTTGGTATTGGAATAAATACAGGATTAAAATATATATTTTCGCGATATATTGAAATTGAAATAAAATATGAAAATTATTTTTCGTATAATAATTTTACTATTCGCAATCAATATATAGGAATAACTTTTTATTATAGATTATTAGGACCTGATAATTATTGGATAAATTGAAAAATATTTGTAAAGTACACCCTTTGCCACAGGACTGTAAACGCTTCGCCACCAAAGGGCGGTTCATATTCCTTCTCGTACGATCATACAATGTATTGTCATTTTGTACGAGGGGGAATTTCCCCTCTGTTTTTCCCTTTCTTTTGTTCGTGTTGGTTCGTGAAAGTTCGTGGTAAAACATTCTTCTTTCCCTCTCGTACAATCATGCAATGTATTGTCATTTTGTACGAGGGGAAATTTTCACCTTTTCAAACATTCCAAACAGGTAGAGCGACCACGTTTTTACTCAAGGGCAGGGGAGAGGAGCGCAGGCAAAGAACAGCGCCGGCTCCTACAGGTTTTTTAAGTCTTTCAAGCAGGGCGAAATGTCTTGCGCTCTCCGCAGTGGGAGCGGACGTTTTTTTTACCTCTATGGGGAAAAGAGTCATGTTCCGCTCAATCACAAAGTCAATTTCACGCTGGTCGGCATCGCGGTAAAAATAAATCGAAGGGTCTTCCCCGTTATGCCAATAACTTTTAACAATTTCAATAAATGCCCATGTTTCAAGAATCGAGCCGCTTAAGTAACCTGCTTCAAGGCTTTTGGGAGTGTCCATGCCGCATAAGAAAGCGCAGAGACCGGTATCCATGAAATAAAGTTTGGGAGTTTTAATCAGGCGTTTGGTGACATTTACATAGTAGGGATAAAGAAGCTTGATCAAACCCGACCGCTCCAGCGCGGCGAGCCATGTTTTCGCTGTTCTAACATCTATATCGGAATCTCTTGCGAGGTCGGCGTAATTAAGAAGATTTCCTGTCCGAACCGCCGCGGCGCGGATAAATTTATAAAACTTTACGCTGTCATCTATACCCTGATGATCCCTTATATCACGCTCAATATAAGTTTGAAGATACGATCGGTAAAATATTTCCCTGTTTTTTCCATTGTGTACCACAAGACGCGGATAGGAGCCGCGCCAGATAATTTTGTACAGATCAAGAAGTTTCAATCTTTTTATTTTGGAGGGAGTTGATTTTACTGTTTTGGAAGGGAGAAACGGTTTGCTTTTTGGCTGTCCAATTATTTCCCTGTATGAAAAACCCAGCATATCCAGAATAGCCACCCTTCCAGCCAAAGATTCCCTAATACCCTTCATTAGGCTGAATTTTTGCGAGCCTGTCAGCCAGAAAAGTCCGTCCTGTTTGTGGGTATCCACATAAATTTTTATATAGTTGAATAATTCAGGCGCGTATTGGACTTCGTCGATCAGAATTGGGGGTTTATACCTTTGCAGGAAGAGATCGGGGTGTTCTTTCGCAAGCTCGCGATCATCGGAAAAATCAAGGGAAACATACTTGCGCCCCGGCTCCCTTATTTTTTCAAGGAGGTAAGTTTTTCCTATCTGCCTCATTCCGGTCAGTAAAATTATGGGAAATCCCCTGGAAATCCTTTTTATTGCCGTCGCGATTGTTCTGTCAATGTCCATAAAGCCCCCTCGTACAATAATACAATATACTGTCATTTTATACGAGTGTCGGTCTTTTGTCAATACCCCTCGTACAAACATGCAGTATACTGTATGATCATACGAGAAGGAAGTTTCCCTCCGTGTTTTCCCTTTTCTTTTGTTCGTGTTGGTTCGTGAAAGTTCGTGGTAAAAATTCTTCTCCTGTAATCACTCATCACGCGATTTTAGCACCGCCAAAAATGCGCTCTGCGGAAGCTCCACGTCGCCGACCATTTTCATGCGCTTCTTGCCTTCTTTCTGCTTTTCGAGGAGTTTTCGTTTGCGCGTGATGTCGCCGCCGTAACATTTGGCGAGTACGTCCTTGCGGAGCGCGTTCACTGTTTCGCGCGCGATTATCGTACTGCCTATTGCTCCTTGAATGGGGATTTTGAACTGCTGGCGCGGAATTTCATCGCTCAGACGTTCGCAGACTTTTCGCGCGCGCTCGTAGGCGTTGCCTTTGAACACAAGCTGGGAAAGCGCGTCAACGGGCTTTCCGTTAAGGAGTATGTCAAGTTTGGCAAGTTCTGTCGGTTTGTAGCCGGAAATGTCGTAGTCAAATGACGCATAACCTCTTGAGATGCTTTTCAGGCGGTCGTAAAAATCGAATAACACTTCTGAAAGGGGCATATCGTAAACCAGCTCGACGCGCTTTTCGTCGAGGTATGTCATGTTGGTTTGCACGCCTCTTTTTTCAAGGCAGAGGGTCATAATGTTTCCCAAGTAGTCTGTCGGCGTAATTACAGAAGCACGAATGTACGGTTCTTCGGCGCTTTCTATTCTGCCCTCGTCGGGGTAGTCCATTGGGTTGTCAATCATGACTTCATCGCCTGAACGAATGTGCACCTTGTATTTGACTGACGGGGCGGTGAAAATTACCGATTGATCGAATTCGCGCTCAAGCCGTTCCTGAATAACCTCAAGGTGCAAAAGACCCAAAAAACCGCAACGGAAACCGAAGCCAAGGGCGGCGGAAGAATCTTTTTCGTAAATCAGGGAAGCGTCGTTCAGTTTGAGCTTTTCCATGCTGGTTCGTAATTCTTCGTAGTCGTTGGAATCTACGGGATATATTGAAGAAAAGACAACAGGTTTCACCTCACGGAAACCTGGCAATGGGGAAGGGCAGGGGTTGTCCGCACCTGTTACAGTGTCGCCGACGCGCACATCGCTTACGGTTTTGATACCTGCTATTATGTAGCCTACATCCCCAGCGGACAGTTCGCCAGTTTCAACTAACGCGAGCTTAAAGACGCCTGCGGTTTCCACTTCGTAAACCGAGTTGTTGTGCATAAAGGAAATTTTCATCCCTTTTTTTATCTTTCCGTCAAAAAGGCGCAGATGAACCACTACTCCGCGGTAAGGGTCGTAATGGCAGTCAAAAATAAGTGCGCGTAACGCGGAAGCTGGATCGCCTGTCGGCGCAGGGATGTACTTTACAATAGCCTCGAAAAGTTCGTCAATTCCCGTGCCCTGACGCGCGGAAACCAAAAGCGCGGTTTCAGAGTCTAACCCTAAATCTTTATCGATCTGTTTTTTCACTCTCGGCACATCGGCGGCCTGCATGTCAATTTTGTTGATTACCGGCACTATCTCAAGGTTGTGTTCAAGGGCGAGGTACATGTTGGAAAGCGTCTGCGCCTGCACCCCTTGCGTCGCGTCCACCAAAAGGAGCGCGCCTTCGCAGGAGTTAATCGCTCTGCTCACCTCGTAACTAAAGTCAACGTGGCCGGGGGTGTCAACCAGATTGAGCGTGTATTCATTCCCGTCCGCCCCGGTGTATGGGATCGTCACCGCCTGGCTCTTTATCGTGATGCCGCGCTCCCTCTCAATATCCATGTTGTCGAGAATCTGATCCTGAAAGTCGCGGTCGTCAACGAGTTTGGCTTTCTGAATGAGCCGGTCAGCCAGCGTTGACTTGCCGTGATCGATGTGCGCGATAATGCAAAAGTTTCTTATAAATTGCGTTTGTGCCATTGTTCACACTATAGCGTTTTTAAAAGAAAACCGCAACATGAAATTGCCTCGATCCAGTAGGAAAGAACCTCCCGTTATAGGCACATTTAGAGAAGTGTATTTGGAAAAGAAAAATGGCAATTGATTTTCTTGACAACACTCCCGCGTCATGGTAAAACCATAATTAAGAAGGAGAGATTGATATGCCGCACATCGTTATCAAAACAATCAGCGGGCCTTCCAAACAGCAGTTGAAAGAAGCCGCCGAACAGATCAGCAAGATAGTAAACAAAACAATGGGAAAACCGGAAAAGTATATCTCCGTGTCCGCGGAAGAATATTCCTTTGCCGAATGGGAAGGCGTGTACAACGAATATGTTAAAGATAAAACCAACGTACTCGTCAAACCGGGATATACCGACCCGAAAACGTTTGAGTGATACGGTTTTTATCGGAAATATGATTATTGGAGATTAAAAAATCGTTTCATTGCTGTCTCAATAGAAGCCATGTCGTTATCTGACAATTCCGCTATTTTGTTCTTTAGACGGCTTTTATCGGCACTCATAATTTGGTCGGTCATGGCTTTGTTTTTATTGCCGTTCACCGTCACTATCGCTTCACCTGGGTATACGCGCGAAATATTACCGGTAAACGGAACCACAACAACCCGGGCAAGGTATTTGTTGGCTGTATCATTACTTACGATTACCGCCGGTCTTGTTTTATGTATCTCTGATCCTACAGAAGGGTCGAATTCAACCCACCAAACACTACCCCGAATCATTTGGCATAAGCAGGGCCAAAATAAGCGTTACACCATTCGCGGGCTTCCTGTTCGCGTTCCGTATCGGCGGCCATTGCCTGATATGCGGCAATATCGTCATTTTCTTCACTTTGCGCTCTTTGCTGTAAATATCCTACAAAGTCATATACTTCGCCATAATATTTTGGAGAAAGCCTGTCAATTTTTTTTAAAAGTTCAGCGCGTTCAGTCATGGTTTACCTCTAAATAATTATGGGATAACCATGTAAAAATAGCAAGGGAGCGCGATACATCAGTATCAACAACTCTGTGGTAAATCCTTCTCTTCTCCTGCGCTTTGCGCCACGCGCCTTGCGCCTTGTTTACCGTTTCTATATAATAAGGTATGCTGCCAAAACTGATAAAGTACATTCTCGCGGAAACCCCGCAGTCCCAGGAAGCGGAAGTTTTCGGATGGGTCAGAACCAAGCGGGACATGAAAAATCTCGTCTTTGTCGAGGTAA
>JAISSH010000049.1 GCA_031273265.1 Treponema sp. | reverse complement strand
CTTTCTACGGTTAGTCCTAAATCTTTTAACCGCTCCTCAAAAGCGTGGCGGCCTGAATGTTTGCCTAACACCATGCGGTTCTTCGGAATACCGATTGATTCAGGGGTCATTATCTCGTAAGTTTCGCGCTTTGCTAAAACTCCGTGCTGGTGAATCCCCGCTTCATGGGCGAACGCGTTGTCGCCGACAACCGCCTTGTTCGGCTGAACCTTAACGCCCGTCACCTGCGTTACCAAACGGCTCGCGGAGTAAATATGCGTCGTGTCGATTCTTGTGTCGGCGCAAAAATAATCATGGCGAACCTTCAACCCCATGACAAGTTCTTCAAGAGACGCGTTTCCGGCGCGTTCGCCTATGCCGTTAATCGTGCACTCCGCCTGATCCGCGCCGTTTGCAATCGCGGAAATGCTGTTCGCCACCGCAAGACCCAGATCGTTGTGGCAATGTACGGAAAGAGATGCCTTTTCAATTCCCGGCGTGTGTTCTTTCACATAACGGACGCGCTCGCCGAACTCAGCCGGCATCGCGTAACCCACGGTATCGGGAAAGTTTACCGTAAGCGCTCCGGCTTTTATAACTTCGCCGAACACTTTGCAGACAAAATTGGGATCACTTCTAAAAGCGTCCTCAGCGGAAAACTCAATGTCGCTGCAGAATTTTTTCGCGTACTTTACGGAAGCGACCGCCTGTTCAAGAACCTGCGCTTTGTTCATTTTCAACTTGAACTCCATGTGGACGGGAGAGGTCGCCAGAAAAACGTGGATACGCGGGGCCGCCGCCTTCGCAAGCGCCTCGCGCCCAGCGTCAATGTCCTTTTCAAGACATCGGCAAAGACCGGCAACCGCGCTGTTCTTTATGATACCGGCGATTGCCCTTACCGACTCAAGGTCTCCGGGACTTGAAATGGGAAAGCCCGCTTCCATAATATCAACGCCGAGTTTTTCAAGGCGCTTTGCCACCTCGATTTTTTCCACCAGATTCATACTGCACCCGGGAGCCTGATAAAAGAACCTGAGAGTAGTGTCAAAAATCTTTATCATTCGCGCTTCTGTCATAAATCCTCCGTTTCAATATACTTCAAGCCTGTGAATGGCAGCCCATTCAGCTTGAGATTGACGGTAAGTTGGCTTTCCCTTACGGGAACCTCCCTTACCGGCTAATAATAAGTACGATTACAAGGACGAGAATAGAAAGGACGCGGGAGTCTATAAAGGCGGGTATGTTAAATTGTCTAAAAAACGGTTTACGCATTTGCTCTCCGAATCCAGTTTGCAGTTTTGAGGCTGTCCGCCTCTTTTTTAAGTATAGTGAAAATCAAAAAAATGTGCAAGGGGTAAAATTAACGCTTGACATTGGAGTTGATAATCACTTTTTATAAAAAAAGACCCCGTGTCTGAGACATAGGGTCTTTTTTACCTTATTCGTCGATATGGAAAAATGCGTTATTTATGCAGGATAAACTCAACGCGGCGGTTTTTCCAGCTTTCATCATCGTCGTTATAATCGGCAACCGTTCGCACACCTCCGATACCGACAGAGTTTAACCGCACCCGCGGAATGTTGTCATTCGCTACGAGGAAATCCACAACAGATTTTGCTCTCGATTCGCTGAGGGGTTTAAGTTCTCTCGCTTCTTCGTTGGTGCGCGCGGGGGTATTAGGAGCTGTGGTCGGATTCGAGTGACCTTCTACCGTTATCTTGTAATCGGGGTATTTGTTAAGAGCGTTCGCGATACGCCGTAAAACCCTTGTGTTAGACCTTCTGTCCTCTTCGCTCAGAAGAGCAAAATCGCTGGCGTTGGGAGGAAATATAATTGACGGAACAATAATACGGAGAGTGTCGCCTTCGCGTCTTACAAGAACGTCAACGCTGATAATTCCTTCATAAACGCCATTGTTGCCGAAAAGATCATTTACAGACAATGTAAATTGATAATCGGTGGCAGACTGTACCATTTCGCCGGATGGTCTTGAGCTTTTTCCGTTCCACTGCCATGTTTTCGGCGGGAATCCGGTTCCGGTCTGTTCAAAGAACGGAGCCCTCGGTTGACGAGTCTGTCCCGCTTGTCCTGCCGCCGCTGCCTGCCCCTCAAGTCGTTGAGCCGCCTGTGCTGCTTGCGGTGTCTGCCCCGCCAGTTGCTGAGCCGCCTGTACTACTCCAGCTTGCCCGCTCTGAGCCGTCTGACGGCGAGCCGGTTGAATTTGGATAGTCCAATCCTTAATTGGAATCGCATGTTTCACAGCAATCGATATTGTCATCTTATCGTCAGCAATATCAGGATTGGGGCTGAACATTTCCGGTAATTTAACTTCTAATTCCGGACTAGTACCGGGATTAACCGCCGGAAGCGCGGGTGTACCTTTACATGCCGCGATAATCGCAACAGTAAATACCACGAAAATTAGTTTTTTCATTTTCATAATGAATCTCCTTTATTTTGAAATAATGCCATATTAACGAATTTTTGTCTATATATTTTCAAGGAAAAATGTCATAAATTATTGACACGCCCAAGAAGCTTCAACATGGGGTCAATCTCTGAGCGCAGGCGTTTTAGGAACGAAAGCGATTTTTGCCCGCCGGAGGCAATTTCCCCCATTGGCGGACGGCGGCCGCCGGAATAATCGGGAAAATGCGCCCAAAGGTAGTCACATTCGTCAATAAGGACGCTAAGTCTTTGATACGCCGCCGCTTCGCTGGTGAGGATATCCCGCAGTTCATTCAGGCGTTTTTTCTCGCCGTCAACAAAAGCCTGTACCTTTTCCGTCAGCAAATCCGGTTTTTCTTCTCTGTGTAACTCTGCGGTAAATATTCCTCTTTTCTCCAACAACGATAAAGCTTCATCCAGCGAAAGAGTTTTAATCCCCAGCGGAAGACCGGAGCCTTCAATATCAAACAAACGCGGATCGCCTGCAAATTCCCGTTCAAAAAGATCGCGGTAATTCTGCATTGCGGGATTGGTGCGGACAGAAAAGCCGGATTTTGACTCTGCGGCGATAGAAGCCGGGTTGAAAGCCGCGGCGTTCATGATACCGTGCAGGCGGGTGTGCGCGTTCAGCTTTTCGCGGTGTCCCGGCGTACCGCCGGCGTGGTACTTATCCTGCGTAAAGGAAAAATCAAGACCCGCGCAGATAATTTTTCCGCGGCTTACGCGCCGGGCAATTTCCACCGCGCTAAGCCCCACCGACCCAAGCGGCGGAATGACGGCGGGAAGAAGCCCTGCCGTTTTTAGCCTTTCAAAAATGCGAAGGGGAGTCCAAGGGGTCATAAATAAAAATCCCTCTCCGCCGAGAATTTCCGCTGATTCGGGAAGCGCGGAAAGATCAAACGCCGCAGGAACTTCCCATCCCCGGCAACCGATGAAATCGCGCAGGTTCCAGTGCTGGCTTTCCAGAATCACCGCAAGGTCGGGAGTAATGTTTCGTTCTTTCAACGCGCCAAGGCAGGTGTCTACGCAGATTATTTTGAAAGCGCGGCTTTCCGGGACTGAGAGTTTTTCCTTGAAACGGCTGGCAAGAGCGTCGAGGGTTTCGTCTAACGAAGGTCCCGCGCCTAAAACAAGAACAGACGCTTCGCCAAAAGAAAAATTCGAAATTGAGGGAAAGCGCGGAACAAGGGAGAGATTTCGCAGGGCGTTGCGGATGTACAGCCTACCCAGTTTGGTCAGGGTGAGGGCATTGCTCCAGTCCACGGCAATTTCGCGGCGGATGTCTTCGCAAAGTGAATCGTAAAGTTCGGGGTAAAGCTGCCAGCCGCCGGTAAAACGGACGGTTTCAACGCGCCGGAACGCCCTTGCGCCCCATGTTTCGCGTATGAACGCGCACAGACCTTCGCCGCCGCAAATATTTGTTATGCGAAACTTTTTATTCGCCGCAAGAGAGGGGGGGATGTTTTTTTCGGACAGCTCGTAAAGTTCGCCCTCCGCTTCCACGCATAAAACAGCCGAATTGGGCGCTTCTGTTTCGATGCGCTCAAGCAGACGCTCAAGACCGTAACCATAAAGCGGCGATGGGCAGAAGTAAAGAGTTCTGTCTTTTACAGAAACAGCGTCCGCAGTACGTTCGGCGCGATGAACAGGATCAATCCCCGATAGGAGGGTTTTTCCGTTTCGGACTAACGCCGTCTCCCGCATTGTTTAACTGCCTGCCGGCGCGAAAATACGATAAAAAGTTTCCCAAAAACGATCATCAAATTTACTGTTGTTGATAAAAAAAGGTATAAGCGATTGCTCGATTCTGTTGTTCACCCATCCGATAGCATAATTGGCTTCAATTTCCTTTATCTTATCTTCATCTTCTTTAATTTGTTCAACTGGAAAAAATACAAGCACTTTGCTTCCCTGCACAAGCGGGGACGACGGAGTATTCAATGGAGTGGAAAAAGCCGTCTTCCAAAAATTTTCATTTTTTGACAAATCGGTAAGTTCCTGCCTTGATAATCCTGAGATGGAAAAAGAATCAAGGGTTGTAAAAAGATCGCTGCTCCCATAATTAACCGGAAGCGGTCCAAAGTTGAATTTTTCTTTGAAATGCCGGCGTACAGTGTCATTAAAACCTAACGATTCCGCTTCGGTATTAAAATTTTCCGCTTGAGCGATAGCCCAGTCTTCCATACGACCGCGTTGGAAATTTCTCATGTATGAGCGCACTCTATCAATAACCGCCGCGTCGTTAAAATCCGCTCTCTTCAGATCATCTTCAACTCTGAAAAAAACCCACACATCCTCAATCCTGATAACGTCGCTCAATTCTTCTTTGTTCAAACTTGTAAGCTTTTCCCTGTCGCCCGCGTTTGGAATTTCCCTCTCCAATTCAAAAACATAACGAATACCCATATCTCCGCCCCTGTCGGCGAAGTCGTCCCGCGACTGAGAACGGGCGGCGTCTTCAAACGTGGACGTTCCGTTTTTAATGGACTCAAGTATTTTCTTCGCCTCCCTTTCGCTGGAATTTACGCTGATTCTTGACAGATGAATCGAATCGAAAAGATCGGGGTTTCCCTCCGCGAAAGCGAGATACTCGGATTCCGGAAAATCATCAACATTGAAAATTACTCCGTCAAACGTCCTCATGTCTGAAGCCATACCGGAAATGAATTCCGCTTCGCCCGACGGTACTAACAGACCAAACAGATCGTTAAAATATTGCATCTTTGTCAGTTCATCCTGTATCTGCCGCCACAGAACAAGACGGTTGGAATCTGACATCTGATTGTAGAGCGCCGAGGAAAAACGTCCGTTATCCTGAAATTGAGGCAGTTTGGCAACCTCACGGTCAACGGTTTTTACAGGTACGGTATAATTCGATTTTTTCATTTCCTGCAAAACGGCGACATGCACCGCCGCCGCTTCAAACGCCGGACGCCAGATATATTGCGCGTAAGCCCAAATATTGCTTGTATCAATCGATCCTCTGTAATACTGTTCAAATTGACTCTGATACTGCGCGAAGTAATTTCCCGGAACCCAAGAAATGGGAGTTTTATCATAATATCCAAAGGTCAAATCTCCGCCGCCTCTTGTGCTTTCGGGAACAATCGCGGGAACCAGAATAAAAGACACGATTACAAGTACAAGAACGACGACAGTCCCTATAAAAAGAGCGGGATTCGCCTTGAATTTGCGGACAATCTCCGATGTTGATTCTTTTTCCACAATAACCTTTTTATTTTTTTGAGCCATAAAATACCTCTTATCTATAATATTTTGCAGAAATAACATATCATTTTTATCTATTATTGTCTATACCACGAAAGGCGGCAGACGCCTTTCCGCGCCTACTGGAAAAAAATCCGCCTATCGGGTAGTTTTAAACCAGATGAAGTGGGAAAAAAAGGAGATTTCCGGCGAACAGGTAAAGGAAATATCCGCGAAATACGGCTGCGATCTTTTAACCGCCTCGATTCTTGTGCGCCGTGGTTTTTGCACGGGCGATTCAATCCGCTATTTTCTGGAAGACGACCTTGTGTCCCTGCGCAACCCGTTTGCTATGGACGGAATGGAAGACGCGGTGGAGCGCATACTCGCGGCGAAGGAAGAGGGCGAAAAGGTTCTGGTTTTCGGCGACGGCGACGTGGACGGCATTACAGGGACTGCGCTCCTTGCGGGCTTTCTGGAAAGCATCGGCATGGACACGGCATGGCGCATTCCCACAGGCGATGAATCTTACGGACTTTCTCTGGAAGCGGTCGAGGAATTCGCGGCGAAAGACGGCACTTTGATAATTACTGTGGACTGCGGCATTTCGCGTTTTGGGGAAATCAAGCGCGCCAACGAACTTTCAGTCGATGTTATCGTAACGGATCACCATGAGCCGCAGGATGAACTTCCGCAGGCTCTTGTTATAATAAATCCAAAGTTGAAGGATTCAAATTACCCTTTCCGCGATTTGTCCGGCTGCGGCGTCGCTTTCAAGCTGGTTTGCGCGCTCCGTTACGCGCTAAGGAGCGAATTGTACGGTCAGCAGATGTGCCTGTTAAATACAAGACCGGTTAATGACGCATGGATAATTGAAATCGCGAAAATGCGAAATCTTATGGTTATTGAAACTCTGACCGAAACCATTGTTCCGGGCATGGTTTCTATCGGCGATACGCGGCTTCCCGCATTTCTTGAGGGACAGCAGATTCTTGTGTGGGATGCCGCTCTGCAAAAACAAACCTTCGTGAAACTTTTCGGAAGGGGCGTTGAAGTGGGTATGCTTGACATCGCCCCGCAGATCAGCAAAGAAATACCGCAAACTGCGGGCTTGAGTCTGCTCCGCATTAAGGAACTTTCCAAAATAGCGAAATACTCGGACAGGGAGTTAGGTGAAATTGACGTTTTTGTCAATCTTTTTTCGTCTTACGCGCGACTGCGTGAAAAAAACGCGCAGGATACCGAAGGAGAAAGCGCAGATTTACAGCTTGCCGCGCTTGGAACAATCGCGGATATTATGCCGCTGTTAGACGAAAATAGGATTATCGTGCGCAGGGGGCTTGAGTCTCTGGGGAAGAAACCGAGACCGGGACTTTCACAACTTCTTCATAAACTGGAACTGGCGGGACGGCATTTCGACACAAAAGACATTTCATGGAAACTCTGCCCGGTCATTAACGCGGCGCGGCGCATGGGAAGCGCACAGACAGCGGCTGATCTCTTTTTTGAAAAAGATCCAAAGGAAAGGGAGCGGCTTGCCGAAGAGCTTACAACAATGAATGAAAACCGCAGGGAACTTGAAGAAGAAACATGGGCGATGATCGAACCAATGGCGTACAAGAGTCTTTCCGAATACGATGAAAAATTCACCATCGTATTCAGCGAAAAAATCAACAAGGGCGTTACCGGACTCATGGCTCAACGCGCGTCCCGTCACTTTAACGTTCCGGCAATGGCGATTTCAGTCGGCGGTGAAATATGCACCGGTTCTCTCCGTTCCGCGAGAGGCTACAATGTCTGCTCGCTTCTGGAACAATGCGGCGATCTTTTTATTGACTCAGGCGGGCACAGGGCGGCGGGCGGTTTCAGCATGGTAATGTCAAACTGGGAATCGCTTTTGGAAAGATTACGGGAAGTTGCGCGTAACATTGAATTTGATGAAACCGCCGGTGCGGACTGGGTAAGCTGGGATTCCGGCAAAAACAACGAGAGCGTCCAGATTGACGCGGAACTTCCGCACGATTATCTTTCGCCTGATATTCTGAAACTGATTGACAGGTTTGAACCTTACGGCAAAGAAAATGAACAGTTGAATTTTTTAGTAAAAAAAATTATAATTAAAGATATTAATTTTATCGGGAAACCGGAAGCCAAACATGTTAAAATGACGCTTGACGCCGGAAAATACAAATGGCCTGCCCTTTACTGGCAAAGCGCGAACCGGGTAATGAACAAGGAATTCGGCGTTAACGATAAAGTTGACATTGTTTTCAACATTTCCCGCGATTATTTTAAGGGAAACGAAACTCCGCAGATGATGATTCTGGATTTGAAAAGAAACGAAGGTGAACAATGAAACGCGCCTGCATTTTTTTATGCGTTGGTTTTTTCTTTGTATTTCAGGCAGCCGCCCAATCCGCTCATTTTAAATACGCGGTAATCCCGGAAAATCCCCGACCCGGAGAGCCGGTTACAATCGGCGTAAACGACACAGTAAAACAAGCCGTGCTGTTCGCGAACGAAAAACAACTGGCAAAAGCCGCGTTTTTTTCTGTCTCATTACCCGAAGGGATGCCCGGCTTTATGGCGGCGGTTCTGACTGTTCCGTCTACCGTAAGTCCCGGAGCTTATACAATCAAGCTGGAAAATGACAGCGTTTTAATCTGCGAAATTCCCCTGACAATAACGGAACGCGAATTTGTTTCCGAAGTGATCGAACTTAATTCCGACCTTACCGCAATCAGAACCGAACCCGATCCGCAAAAAACAGCCGAAGCGAACAGGCTTTGGGCTATCCTTGCCAGAACCGGAAATGAAGTTTATTTCAGCGGCAAATTTATTCCGCCGGTATCGTCCACCAGAAGAACAAGTTTTTTCGGAGATAGACGGGTTTTTAAATACTCAAACGGAAAGAGCGACACTTCGATTCACGCGGGAGTGGATTACGGCGTGCCGACAGGAACGCGGGTCTTAGCGTGCGGTTCGGGAAAAGTGCTTCTCGCCCGCGGCAGAATCGTTACCGGAAATTCGGTGGTAATTGAACACGCGCCCGGTATTTATTCGCTGTATTACCATTTGGATAAAATAGAAGTAAAAGAAAACGCGATGGTAACCGCCGGAGATCTGCTGGGACTGTCGGGCGCTACAGGACTTGCGACCGGTCCCCATCTGCACTGGGAGATTCGGGTCAGCACGGAAAACACCGATCCGGACGCTTTTGTCGGGCGGTCTATTATTGACAAAGATTTAATTTTGAGTAAAATTTATAGATAGTTTTGATCCTTGGTTTTGGAAAACCTTAGAGGAAAGGAGGTGATTAATTTTGGCGCACATTACCGTTGATGACAACGAATTGCTTGAAAAAGCCATCAAACGCTTTAAACGCATGGTAGAAAAAGAAGGCATCATCCGCGAATTTAAAAAGCGGGAATACTATGAAAAACCCTCCACAATCCTCAACAGAAAGAAAAAGGCAAACGCCCGCAAGCTGTTAAAAAGAAACCGTAAGGGCAAGGGAGAATATTAAATCGGTGCCCCGAGTGAAAAAAGCCTCTCAAATTAACCGTTTGAGAGGTTTTTTATTTTTTTCCCCGTTACTGATTTTCCTCTCCTGCGCCACGCTCTCTCCGGTAGATTCGGCGCGGGAAAAACCCGTCGTTTTTAAAACTGTCGATTCTGTAGAACCGCAGTGGCAATCATTTGCGGCGGACATCGGCTATTTTCACGGAAAAATCGCCGAACCTAAAATTGAATTCTGGGTACTGCGGATCGATCTTGCTTCCGCGCAGACGCGCATTGTCGTGAAGGGCGGCTCATCTGACGGAAGCCGGACTCTCAGCGCAAAGGTTTCCGGCTTTGTGCGCAATAACGAGCTAATCGCCGGAATTAACGCCGTCCCCTTCGACATTTCCACATCAAAAGAGGGCGTACCGATTCAAAACATGGGTATCGTTATTTCCAGCGGCGAAGAGATTGCGCCCGCAAATCCGCGTTACGACGCGCTTGTTTTCTACAAGGACGGCAGAGTGCAAATTGTAAAACAATCGACGATTCTATCAACGGAAAATATTGAAAACGCCGTGGGCGCTTTTCATCATATACTGATCAACGGCGAACCGGCGGAGCGGACATTGAACCGCGAAACACGGTATCCGCGAAGCGCCGCCGGAATTTCAGCTAACGGAGATTTCCTGTACCTGCTTGTGATTGACGGCAGGAGATCGGGCAGCATCGGCGCGACAGAGAAGGAAACCGCCATGCTTTTGCGCTTGTTGGGTTCGGAGAACGGAATCAACCTTGACGGCGGCGGCTCAAGCGCGCTTGCGCTCCGTTACAGCGACGGTAAAGTAAGAGTGGTCAACACCCCAGTCCACGGCAGAATCCCCGGACGGGAACGCGCGGTTGCCGGTTGTTTGGGAATTGGAAATTAAAGACAAGCGGTTAAATTTTTCCCTTGCATAAAGCGTCCGCGCGCTTCATAAATTCGTTGGAGAGCCGTTTTTCCCACTTGAGAGAAAAACTGACAGGCAGGGGAGATTCCTTAAATTCTTTAAGCAGCGCCTGAATTCCGCGTATGTTCGGATTCCTTGTAACATTGACGGCGTCGCCGTTAACTTTGGCAATTATCGCCTGAGAATCGGTTGTTAAAATGTAATTGTCCGGGCGCTCTTTGGCGTATTGAAGCGCGCGGAAAATCGCCTCGGATTCGGTATCGTCGTTGTTTGTCGATGCGGAAAGACCGAAAGCTCCGGATTCTTCATGGATAATTTTATTTTCTTTAACAACTATAAAAGCCCACTTTTCCAATCCGCCGTCGGTGTAAATATAAACATATTTTCTTGATGACATTGTTTCTACTGCCCTGCGCCTTCGATTGCCGGAATCCAGAAACTTCTCAGTTCCTTGTATTCAATTTTATTATAAAGCGTTTCAAGATCGGCGTTTTCCTTTATTGCCTCAAAAAGAAAAGTTGAAAGAGGCTTGTATTTTTCCAGAACAAACATCGCGTAACGCTTTTTCGCCTCTTTGGGATCGTCCGCACACTCATTCCGGCAGTCTTTATAAAAAGCCGCCGCTTTTTCACAAAGAGCCGCGACAGAATGCCTGAAATTTATCCACTCTGCAGTAATTTCATTCGTTCTGGGAGAAATTTCCGGCCATGCGGCAACAGCGTCATCAATGCTTCCCTGCTTAATCGCGAAGAAAATTCGCTCATCGGAAAAATGATCCTCGCCCTTCAGATAAAACAGGCTGCGGTAGTGGTCGGTCTTTAATTTCAACCGGTTGAAATTTCCGTCCTGAATAACCACGCCTTCGCAGTCATCGGAATCGACCGCATGGCAATAAGTGATAACCTGATCAATATTTTTAAAGTGAAGAATACGCGGCGTTTCAAAAGTCAGCCCGAAATTTTCCGCAGCCCATTCGGGAGTATGTTCAAGACCCTGCGGATCGCGGCAGCCCAGAAAAAAGAGTTTTGTTTCTCTGTAGGGAACGATAATTCTGTTGTAGGGAGATGTCAGTTCAAACATAAATGTCCAGCCGGCAGGCAGACGCTTGATTTCGTCTTCGCGCCCGCGCAGGGCATAGTCTCGCAGACCCGCAAATGTATAAGGCGGCGGAAGATTTTCATTGTTTTCCGCAGGAAGCAGTTCGGGCACTTCAACGTGTATATCGAAACTTCCGTTGGTCGTCCATAAATCGCCGCCGTCCGGCTCTTTCAGGAGTTTCAACAGTGAACCGTCAAGTTTATCGCGCACATACAGATCGCCGTTCCAATCAATGGGGTCTGCCCCGTTTTCACCGTAGTTTGAAAATTTGAAGAACGGCATGAGATACGGCTTTACCGTTCCGTCTTCGCGAACGTCGTACACGGAGCCGCGGCAGCAGCGGACAACCGGATTTGTAAAGTCGGACTCAAACTGGCTGTACTTGAACATGACAAGGTTGGGGCGTTCAGAGTGCCGTTTCACCTTGACCGCATAGGGGGGCTTGGACAGTTCCGTTTCAAAACTGTCAGGGTTCTTCTTTATAAAATTAGTCAGATAATCCCAACTGTCGTACTGTCCCATATCACGCGCTCCGTTAAAATCTATAAGTTAAAATAGTAGCTAACCGGTAAAACTCAAAATTATACGGTCTTGAATTATTAATTGTTCGATTCCTGTAATATAACTCACTCCAGTCATGTTCCAAATAATTTCTCGCTGTTTGAAATTGAACAGCCAGTAAAATTTCAAATTGTTTATGAATAGTAAAATTTAAAATGCCGGAAAATATCCACTGCGGTTTATCGCCTCCCCATTTACCGTGATTAGGTATATCATCCAGATAGAGGTTTGCTTCCACCATAAGCGCCGCCATGCTTAAAAAAATAGGCATTCGATACCCAAGGAGAAAATCTCCTATGTAGCTTAAACCGTTGGTATTTTCACCTTCGTCATTTTCCACATACCATGCTTCATCGGATTTCGCGCGCGCGTAGCCTCTGTAAAAAAATGAATGAGTTGTTTTTCCGATTATATGATTCCACTCGCCAGGAAATAAAGCTGCCAAGTCAAATTGTAAAACTCCGCCTGCGTATATATTCCAATGGATTGCGTCAAACGATCTTCCGTTATTTTTTGAATGACCATCTTCATCAGCCTGGTTAATCCCGATACCGTAGTATTCATCTTCCGAGATTCTTAAAATCCAGCCGGAGCCTATTCCGCCTCCAGCGTTCAATTGAAAAAAAGCAATCGGCGTCCAAATAGCTCCTACAAGTCCGCCAAAAGATACCGGCGTTACTTCCGCCGTCAATGAAAGTTTAATATTGTTGTCTTCTGTCAGCGGGCTTTCACCTTGTAAAAACATAAAAGTAAAATACTTGGTAAAACTAAGTTTTGCTTTAGTGTCTGGAAAAATAGAAACCTGCATGATTAATTCTCTTGAAAATTCCTCTTGCTTCTCTTTTTTTTCTTCGGCATCCTGAGCGAATAACGCCTGTGTAAACAACATTTGCGTAAATAACACGGACGCGATTAAAATATTTATGAATAATTTGTTTTTCAAAACTTTTGCTTTCCTTTACAACGGCTCAACATGGATTGTCGCCGTCATATCAAATTTATTCATGATTATCTTTTCAATTTCAGTCGCAATCTCGTGTCCTTCTCCGATAGTCAAATCTTTTTTAAGTCTGATGTGAAAAGTTAATTCTTTATGAGAAATATAATTATGCATATGAAAGTGATGAATATTTAAATCATCATTGTAATTTTTTTTAATTTCATTTGTGATTTCATCAATTAACTTGAGACTTGGCTGCTCTCCCAAAATTTTTGTAATCGCTTCCCTTAAAATAACAATGGCGGCATAAAACAGCATTAGAGCGATAGCAACGCCTAGTACGCTGTCGATCCACCAGAATTGTTTTGCGAACAGTATACCGGCAAGCACAACTACCGAAGACAGCGCGTCCGATCTGTGATGCCAGCCGTCGGCTTTCACGCTGGAATTTCCCGCCTTGCGTCCGATATAAAACGCATATTGCGCCAACAGCTCTTTTACTACAATTGATACGGCGGTTACGATGATCGCCATTGTCCCGTATTCAACTTTTTCTTTACCTGTAAATTGAATTATTGATGTTTGAAAAAAACCAAAAGCGATGAGTCCCAAAATGAACGCGATAAAAATAGAGGCGATTTGCTCCCACCGCCCATGCCCGAACGGATGTTCCTTGTCCGCTTTTCTGGAGCCAAGTTTTGCTGCAATAACAACAACTATCGAACTTAAAGAATCCGAAAGCGTATGCCATGCGTCCGCGGCAAGGGCTATCGAACCGGTTATTATACTTACCCATATTTTCAGGACAAATAAAACTGTATTTACTATTATTGATACAGTGCCTTCGATATACCCTGCTTTGGTATGATCCATGTCAGACTCCTTCAATAATGTACAGAGTCGAATTTCATTCTTTCTTTCCAAATATGGAATTCATGAGCGAGTCTATCGCGCGCAAATAGCCCTGCCGCCTCTCCGTTTCAACGTATTCCTGACGATGCTGGACGCACTTATACGCGGGGCGTAGAATTCTGCCGCCAGCGACAATTTCTTCCAGACGGTGGGCGCACCAGCCCGCTATTCTGCTTATCGCAAAAATCGGCGTGTTAAGCTCCGGCGGTATCCCCAGCATTTTATAGACAAAGCCGGAATAAAAATCCACATTTGTACAGATTTCTTTATCCGAACCTTTAACATTTTTGAAAACAGCCGGAACAAGATGTTCGATAAGACGATAAAGATTAAATTCATTTATCAGTCCCTTTTCTACGGCAAGAGCCTCCGCCTTGTCGCGTAACAAAATTGCGCGTGGGTCTGTTATGGTGTAAACAGCGTGACCCTGTCCGTAAATCAACCCTGAACCATCGTAGGCTTCGCCCTTCAGAATTTTCGCAAGGTAGGCGGATACCTCTTCCTCGCTTTCCCAATTCTTTACATTCTTCATGATGTCGTTCATCATGCCGATTACCTTCGCGTTTGCTCCGCCGTGCTTGAAACCCTTCAGGGAGCCGATACCGGCGGCGATGGTGGAGAATGTATCGGTTTCGGCGGAAGAGACAAGATGAACCGCGAATGTTGAGTTATTTCCGCCGCCGTGTTCCGCGTGAAGCATAAGAGCCAGATCAAGAAGCTGCGCCTCGTATTGCGTATATTTTTGATCCGGTCTTATGAGCGAAAGCAGAGTTTCGGCGCTGGACGCCGACGGTTCGCTCGGATGAATTACAAGGCTCTCATGATCAAAGTAGTGTTTTTTTGACATATAGGAATACGCGACGATGGTCGGGAAACGTCCGATAAGTTCTATACATTGACGGAGTACGTTTTCCGGCGAAAAATTTTCAGGGTCTTCATCATAGGGATACAGGGCAAGTATTGAGGAAGCCAGCTTATTCATAATGTCGCGTGACGGGGCACGCATTATTACATCTTCCGCGAAACCTTTTGGAAGAGCGCGATGGCTTCCAAGAATAGTTGTAAATTCTTCCAATTGTTTTTTGTTTGGAAGACTGCCGAAAAGAAGCAGGTAAACTGTTTCTTCAAAGCAGAAACGGTTTTCCTTCGCGGAGGAAGCGGCTATATCTTCAACATCGATTCCTCTGTAAAAAAGTTTGCCGGGAACGGCGACTTTTTCACTATCATCGACAATATAGCCGTGTACTTCGCCGACGCGGGTAAGTCCGACAAGTACGCCCGTGCCGTCATCGTTACGCAACCCGCGTTTTACATTGAACTTTTTGTAAAGCTCGCCCTCAATTGCGTAATTACCCGTAATTTTTTTCATCTGTGAATTAATATCGCTCATCTTTTTTCTCCTCCTGTTTGTTGATTTTCTTCTTCTCGTATCTGCACACGGCGGATTTTTCCGCTTATGGTTTTTGGAAGCTCGGTTACAAATTCCACAATTCTGGGGTATTTGTACGGAGCGGTGGTTTTTTTCACATGATCCTGCAATTCCACCTTGAGTCCTTCGGACGCGGTAAAACCTTTCGCAAGCACGATTGTCGCTTTTACCACCGTGCCCCGATCCGGGTCGGGAAAGCCCGTTATAGCGCATTCAAGCACCGCAGGATGTTCCATGAGCGCGCTTTCAACCTCGAACGGTCCGATACGGTAACCGGAACTCTTTATAACATCGTCATTGCGCCCTACAAACCAATAATAACCGTCTTCGTCTTTCCACGCAACATCGCCCGTATAGTATATATTATCACTCCACACGCTTTTTGTCAGGGCATCGTCGCGGTAGTAGCCGCCGAATATCCCACACGGTTTGCGTTTTCCGGTATGAATGACGATCTGCCCCTCTTCACCCATGCCGCATGAAGTTCCGTCTTCGCGTAACAGGTCGATATCGTAGCCGGGAGCGGGCTTGCCCATTGAACCGGGTTTCGGCTCCAGCCAAGGCCATGTGCAAAGAGAGACGGTAAGCTCCGTCTGACCGTAACATTCGCGCAGTTTAAGCCCCGTACCCGTTAAAAACTTTTCAAAGATTTCAGGGTTCAGCGGCTCTCCGGCAACGGAGCATGTCTTTAGCGCGGAAAAATCGTATTTCGTTAGATCTTCTTTTATGAAAAAGCGGTATATCGTCGGCGGAGCGCAGAAACTGGTAAGTTTGTACCTGCTGATAATTTCCAGCATAGCGGCGGGCACAAAACGGTCGTAATCGTAGACAAAGACCGCCGTCCCGCTCAGCCACTGACCGTAAATTTTGCCCCATGCTGCTTTTGCCCAGCCGGTATCGGCTACCGTTAGGTGCAATCCGCCGGGTATCGCCTGATGCCAGAATTTCGCGGTCGCTATGTGCCCAAGCGGATAGGCAAAGTTGTGCTGCACCATCTTCGGCATTCCGGTTGTGCCGGATGTAAAGTACAACAGCATAATGTCGGCGTTGGTGTTTACGGCGTCCGGCTTTTTAAAATCCGCCGAAGCGTTTTCCAGAAGCGGACTGAAATCGATCCACTCTAAAAGAGTTCCCGCCGCGCCAGCCGCCGGATTGTGATCTTTTGGGGTATGTACGGAACGGACAAACGCCTTGTAACGCAAAAACGAAAGCCCGCCGGAATTTTTTTCCATGACAGCTTCGGCTTCGTCAACGCGGCGCATAAGGTCGGCGTCGTCTACGCAGATAATTCCCTTAATATCGGCGGCATTGCACCTGTACACAATGTCCTTGGTAGTGAGAAGATGGGTGGCGGGGATAGCGATTGCACCTAACTTGTGCAATGCGAGAATTACAGGCCAGTATTCCCACCGGCGTTTCAGTATCAACATTACAGGATCGCCCTTGCCGATGCCGGCTTTTTGCAGAACATTGGCGGCTTTATCCGATAATTTTTTCATTTCATCGTAGGTAAAAACCGCCTCCGCGCCCTTTTCATCGCACCACTGCAGAGCGCGTTCGCCGCCTTTTTCCCGCGCAAGCTCGTCAATTACATCGTAGGCAAAATTAAAATTCTCAGGCGTATTAACAGAAAAATTTTTATAAAAATCTTCGTAAGAGTCAAATTCTGTTTTCGGCAAATATTTATCAATAAGCGCCATTTTTATCTCCTATCGCTTTGTTGTAAATTTTCTAGAATACAAACGCCAGAAAGCGGGCTGCCTTTTCTCCGAGCGCCTTCATGCCGTGAGGTTCGCCGGAATCGTAATACACGCAGTCGCCGGGACCCAGTTCAATTTCATGACCGCTGATCGATACCAGCAGACGCCCTTCTAACACATAGTCAAATTCCTGCCCCGGATGTGTGTTCAGGCTGATGGGTTTACTTTCAGTTTCGGGGGACGCTTCAACCAAAAACGGTTCGGCTTTTTTATGGTGAAAATAGTAAGCCAGATTCCAGTAGCCGTACATGGGGCGGCGGCTCACTTCCGGCGCTTGTCCGGCGCGTGTAACACAAAAAGTTTTAAGTTTGGAAGCCGCTCCGCTGATTAATTCTGAAAGATCAACATTGTAACGGGAGGCAATCTCCACCAGCGCGCCGACGGGAAAATCTTTTTCCGCGGCTTCCCACGACGCATATTCAGCCGGATCAAAGCCCAGTTCTTTCGCCAGAGATTCGGCGGAGATTTCTTCAATCTCCCTTAGCACCTTCACGCGGGCGGCAATTTCTTTTACGTCTTCTTTCATTGTCTTCCCCTTGTTTCAACAGTTCCGTTTGAAAAAGCAATATAAACCACAGGCGGATTTCGCGTAAAAAAACCGTTTTCCACTACGCCGGGAATTTGATTTAATTCTGTTTCCATTACCGAAGGGTCTACAGACGAGCCGAAGCGAATATCCAAAATCAGATTTCCGTGTTCGGTGATGACAGGTCCGGCTTTTCGCACCGCCTCTCTAAGACTGACAGCCGCGCCAAGTTTTTCAAGCGCTTTTGTAACCTGCACCCTCGCTTCGGGAACAACCTCCACCGGAACGGGAAAACCCATGCCCAATTTTTCCGTCAGCTTCGATTCATCTACGATGACGGCGAAAGACGAGGAAGCGTATGCAGCTAACTTTTCAATCAGCAGAGCGCCGCCGCCGCCCTTAATCAGAAAATTACTCGGATCAACTTCGTCCGCGCCGTCTATTGTCAAATCCAGCCCGCCGGACAGC
This sequence comes from Treponema sp., assembly GCA_031273265.1. Taxonomy (GTDB): domain Bacteria; phylum Spirochaetota; class Spirochaetia; order Treponematales; family Breznakiellaceae; genus WQXQ01. The sequence continues at coordinate 5,817 of JAISSH010000049.1, read as the reverse complement.
TCGCGCGAGTTAAGCGTATAAAAAGGAATCTCCAGTTTTTCACATTCAATTTCGGTTTGAAAACTGGTGGCAAAGGCTCTGATGTCGCGTAACGCTCCCTGCGCCAGAAGTTCGCCGACTCTGCGAACCGCGTGTACGGCGGTTGAACCGGTTCCAAGACCGAGTTTCATTCCGCTTTTCACCATTGCGTCTACTACGGCTTTGCCGGCGGCTTCCTTCAGCCTGTTCGTATCTTGTTCCATACATTCGCTCCTGTCGTATTTATCTTTGATAAAAGCTGCTGGGAAAATTCCCTTTCAAAGAAACACGCATATTGCAGACAAGCCTGACGAATTACCATATCGTAACCGTTGAGCGTTCTGCATCCTGCCGCCGACGCCCGTTTAAGAAAAGGCGTTACAGCCGGTGTGTAAATCAGATCCATTACCGCTTCTTTTCCGGAAAATGAATACGCTTCAAGGGGATCGGCTTCGTCGTACCCTTCCATTCCGGCGGAAGTGGTTTGAATAATCACGTCGGAATATTTAGCCATCATCTCTATTCCCTGATTGTCGAGTCCTCCCCAGCGAAAATTGTACTGCGATGCGAGACTTCTCGCTTTATGAACAGTACGATTCAATATGAGCGCCTTTCCCCCAAGACGGCTGACTTCAGCGGCTACCGCGCGCGCCGCGCCTCCGGCTCCAATAATTGTAATTTTCAATTTCTTAAAATTTTTTCTGTTAATAAAATTCAAAAGCGAATCGGAAAAACCGGCGCTGTCGGTATTTTCGCCAAACCAGCCTTCTTCACAGCGGTACATGGTGTTGCACGCGCCGATTGTCTGTACGGCGGACGAACTTTTCGCAAGATCCGAAAGAACAGTTTCTTTGTAGGGAACTGTGATAGAAAGACCTCGGACATCCAGTCCTTTGGCAAGTCTTATAAACTCCGGAACAGAGTTTACAGGGAACGGCACATACACGGCATCGGCATTTTCAAGACCAAAAATTGTATTAAAAAACCACGGGCTTATTGTAGCTTTCAACGGATAGCCGACAGCTCCATATATTTTTGTTTTCTTGGAGATTTTACGGAAACGGTACAACTCATCAAGCTCTTGAACATCAAGCTGTCCTGAAGCTCCGGGAATTTCGTTTTCAGATAACGCGCTCGAATATGTAAGAAACGAGCCGAACCTTTCGGCAAGAATCCGCGAATAAATGCCGTAATGCCCCATGCAGATAAAAATTTTATCCTGACCTGAACAAACCTTTGACGCTTCAAAAACCCGCAGAACATCGGCGGTGGACTTTACGGAAAGCGCGATTTTTATAATTTCATCTCCGGCGCGCTGCATGGAAGCGAACTTTGCTGGAATGTTATCAATAACCTTGTTCAAGTTATGGCATGAGCGGATAATTCTTGTGCCGAATGTACGCGCCGCTTCTTCAAGACTGGGCACTTCAAAATCTTCCTCAATATCCATATACGCGAAATTGAATCTGCTGTCCGCGTTGGCATAGGCAAGCCCGCGCGCGAATAATTTTACCCTCTCGCCTTCGCCGCCTGAAAAATACCCTCCGTCTACATCACGCCTGATAGTTAAAATTATAGGCATACCCGCCAATTCCGGAAAACGCCGTATCAACAGCCGTTCGTCGGAGTCAAGACAATCAACCCGCAGTTCCGCCATGTCCGCGAATCTTCGGTATTTGTTGAGAATATCCATATCCCGTTTAATCGTTTTCGCTGTCAGACAAAGACAAATTTTTGACACAACTTTCTCCTTTAGTAATCGGGACGGTATATATAAATCGCGGAAACAAGACCCGCGTTATTGAAGTTCACCCTCAATGTCAACTGCCAGTCTCCGCCGGACAACTGCATTAGCAGATAATCCCCCATATTCTGCGCCTTGTCTCCCAATGCCAGCAATGCCGCCTGTTTTGGGTCGTTGACAGAAACGCCGTACGCCGACGCGACCCTAACCTGCCAGACGCGATCTCCAAAGATGAAAAAATCCTCTTTGTCATAGCGAAAGACAACATCGTCCTGCCAGAGTTCATTGCCTCTCGCGGCATAAACCGTTTTTGGCGGACCATAACGCTCGATAAGCTCCGCCAGCCTCATACCTACAAGAGAAAGCCGTTCATCGGTTTTTACCGCCTGTTCCTGCGATAATAACGGAAAAGCGACAAACAGCGCCAACGGCAAGAGTAATACCCGCTTCATGGTTCATTTTATCGAATTTATTTAAGTTTATACAGTGCCGTGTCGCCGTGAGCGCCGACAACTTCTTCGTTTCGGGGGTGAACCATTAAATCCATGCCTTCCATCGGCAAAGCCCCAAAGAGAATTTCGTCCGCTCCGGGAACAACAAGCGCGGGACAAATTGTTTTCCTGTTTTTCCAATGGACTTCTACTCCGTCCGTTATTTGATAAACAATGGTTGACCCGTCCGCCAAAACGCCGGGTTCAGGACCATTTAACCGCAAGCCTAATTTTTGAAAAGTGTCCTCGTTAATGACCAGCGTCCATGCGCCGGTATCAGCCAGAGCATTTACCGTCATCGTACGAATCTGTGCGTCCGTCATATATCCCCGCTGCACCATTGCTACATCAGCGGCGTTTTTCAATGTAATTTCTGTTTTTACTGTACTCATAAATTTCCTATCCTTATTTTATTTAAAAACCCAGCTATTTGCCAGTGGTTTTTTCCTTGTTCTCCATCACTTAAACTCCGTAAATACCCAAGTTTTATCGCTGACACGCAGTATCCCTTCCGCGGAAAACCAAACATTCACCCCTGAACGAATCTGAAATTCCGGGGTTTCGTTTTCCGGGAAAAACAGCGGGTCGGCAAAGGGGGAAGTTCCGTACCAGTAACCGTGAGAGACAGGAATGGTCATGGGTTGGGTTTTTTCGGGAACAAGACGGCGGCGGTCGAAGTTGGAGCTCATGGTTTTTTCCGCGACGAATTGCCAGTCAATAAGCCAGGGGTCTTTGCTGACATCTTCTTTCAAATCGCCGGAAGTGAAAAGTTCCCTAAATCTTTGCCAGTCAAAATTTGCCGGGATTTTCTTTTCGTTTTGCCCGTAGGCGGAAGCAAGTTCCCAGTAAAAAACCGTGTCCAGCCCGGCTTTCCAGCTTAAAATAAGACTCTCCCCGTCAACGTCAAACGGGAAAAGACCGCCGGCGGGCTTGAAAAAACCCGGTATCAGATTGTGCCCCGGCCAGTAGGGCCAGGCGGTAACAGGGTTTGCCCATGTTACGGGCAGTTCAACTTTTTTACCGCCGCCCGGAGAAATATCCGCCGTCCGCTTGTTGCCGCCGGGATCCAGCCATTCAAGCCGCCAATGGGGCTGTCCAAAGACAGAAACCCATATTTCCGGCGCTTCCGGGAGCTTCAAATCATACTCGGAAGACGGAAAATCCATGCAGCCGGCAAACTGCAAAACCGTAAAAACAACCGCCAAAAACCTAAAAATTAAATTTTTCATACCTATAATACGGTGCGTATATGTCTGTTGCTTTGCCGAAACCTCAAAAAAATCACTTTTTTCACGAATTTCATGATATTCGCCTCATTGAATTTTTTGCCTGTTTGTATCATACTTATAATATGGCAGAAACAGGACAAACGCAGACCAGCTACATGGAGACACTGCAGCAGGTTCTTACCGCGCGCAGAGAATGGTTTGAAAAAGATGAATTGATAAAACTCAAAGATGAACTCAGGATATACCAATCTTCCTATGCTTCTTTGTACAACATCTATTTAAAGAAAAAGCTGATAGATGAAGACCCCTATAAACAGGATACCAAAATAAGCGAAATTGAAGTGCCCGATTCAAGCTTGTTTAACGATGCAAAACGAATAGAGCAGCTTTCAATAAGACTGGCAAATTACGATAATCAACTGGACTTTTTGGTCAATTTTTACCAGTTGCACATAGATTACCTTAACCTCGACCGGATAAAACGGATGGTGGGGCTTATACGCTATGTTGACTGGGTAAACCTGTCGCCGGATTCCCAATCTATCATGACCAAGGCAGTATCGGAATTATCAAACAATTCAAAGGCGGGCGTTGATCCGATAACTCTCAGCATAATTGCCGAGGGACTGTCAAGACTGTCAAAAACAACAGTCCAGATAATGAACCAGTTGAAAGACCTTAACACCTACTACCGGGAAAATTATAAACTGGAAGTACGGCAAAAAGTCGTTGGCGGCATGACCGGAGCTGAAGCCACACTTGAAAACATCAGGAAAAAAATGTCGGCGGCAATGCCGGGTTCTCCATTTTATAAAGAGTTAATTGACGAAATCATCAAGGAAGATTACTCAAAGAGCGGCACAGATTTAAAAGATACGATTCTTAATACACTGAAGCTTAAGGAAGAAAAGCAAAAAGCCGCAAAAGCGCCGGTCGATTTTAAAAACATTCTGCTGGACGGCATCCAAGTTATTGGAGGCGCGGGAAATATGCTTGTTGAAATTGGGGCAAAACTTGATGAAAACCAAACCGTAATGGAGAGCCATAAAAAAGGCTTTTTGGAGTCAATAAAAGAATTAATAAGGCAAATTACAAACGCGGAGCCGGAAGATGTTTTCTATAATATAGAGTATCTGGATACTACAAAGGGACTACCGGTAAAAGAAAAAATAAATTTTCATCAGTTCCGCGAAGACATAAATAAAAAAGCGAGAATCCTTATCAGTTTTGTCCGGGGACCGGCTTACCAAAAACTGTCCACCATGACAGAAGAGCAAATTATCGGCTACCTTGAAAAAAACATCAGAGATGTTCAGTCCCTTCACAAAACCCTGAACGCGCTGGATGACTTTTTCAAAACAAATACGGTCGCGGAAGATCGCAGTAAAATAAAAGGAATAAAGCCGGAATTGTCGGCGCTCAAGAACTCGTTTGTAAAAGCCAACCAACTGCGCGTTGAATACAGCGCTCAGAAAGAAGAAGACGAACAGTTAAAACGCCTCGGCGTCAATATGTCGGCGCCTGCTGCGGATGCGGCGGCACCTGCTCCATAATCGTGCCAATCAATATTTTTACGTAACGTGACATTTAGGTTTTAAAGGACGCATAATTTTTTCAGAGAGTATGTTTAGACTCTAATTTCTCAGTTCTCTTATTGTTTCCAAGTCCAGCCCGGTGATTTTTTGCACGAAGTCAGGTGTTGAGCCTTCCGCCAGTGCGTTTCTGGCGATTTGGAGTGTTTTTTCCTGCAGTCCTTCGGCGCGTCCTTCTTCACGACCGTCTTTTATGAGTTGGCGTTCATATGCTTCTTTTTCCATTTCGTATTTAATTGCCGAAAGTTCACGTATAAACTTTTTATAGCTTCGGCTTATTTTTACCACCGACTTCTCTGCATGCATTATCCCTTCCTCCTCACGGCACAGTTCCTTAATCAACGGCTCTACTCTCTTCTCATGATGATACCTCATAAATATACACCATTTCTCATCTTGGGACAAGTTTTCTGTTCCGGTTTTCCCAGAAAAATAATCTTCCACGCGCTTTTCAAGTTTCGGCAGTTCATAATAGATAATTTCTACCGCCTCAGTGAGAAGGTCGTGTTCCTTCTCCTCTCTGTAACCGTACCGGCGGGGCAGTTTTTCACTTTCCGGGAACAATACACAGTTGAGGAAGAAAATTTGATACACCCGTTTTATATCCCTGTACTTCTTGCCCCGTCTGGACTGACCGGAATACAACGCAGAAGCGTAGTAAGCGGCTCTGCTTTTCAAGTCGTCGTTGGATTTGCCGATCTGCATTTCAAGGGCGGCAACTTCGCCGTCGTTAAAAGTAACAT
>JAISSH010000099.1 GCA_031273265.1 Treponema sp. | reverse complement strand
GCTTATGTAGACCACCCTTCTTTTGCGGCGGCGATTATTTGCCGTGCGCTGGAAGCGGACGGTTTCCGCGCCGGAATTATCCCTCAACCTGACTGGAAAGACCCTCAATCATTTACCGTCTTGGGAAAACCGCGTCTCGGTTTTTTGGTGGGCGCAGGCAACATGGACTCTATGGTTGCGCATTACACCGCCGCAAGACGCAAACGTTCTGATGACGCATATTCGCCCGGCGCAAAAAGTGGTCTGCGCCCTGACCGCGCAACGCTTGTTTATGTTGAGGGGATTAGGCGCGTTTACAAAGACACGGCTGTTATCATCGGGGGAATTGAGGCGAGCCTTCGCCGTTTTGCCCACTACGATTATTGGTCGGACACTGTTCGCCGTTCAATACTGCTGGATTCTAAAGCTGACATTCTAGTTTACGGAATGGGAGAAAAGCCCCTTTTGCAAATTGCACGGCGGTTAGCGGACGGCGAGCCAATCGGGAACATTCGTGATGAGAGAGGGACTTGCGTCCGTGTTCATGGGAGAGCCGGCTTTGATAAAGAATGGAAGGACGCGCTTTTTCTTCCCACTTACGAAACTGTAAAGGGGAGTGATGAGGCTTCGTTACGCGCATACGCCGAACATTTTATGATGCAGAAACAAAACGCCGATCCAGAGAGCGCGAAACCGCTTGTCGAAGAAAACGACGGGGATCGCTTTGTCATTCAAAACCCTCCTGCTCTGCCCCTCTCTACGCAAGAACTTGATCGTTTGTACGAACTTCCTTTCACTCGAAAAGCGCACCCCATGTACGACGAGGCAGGCGGAATTCCGGCTCTAAAAGAAGTGTCGTTTTCGCTTGTTTCAAGTCGCGGTTGTTTCGGCGGATGTTCGTTTTGCGCGATCACTTCTCATCAAGGACGCGCCGTTACGGGACGCAGTAAGGAAAGCCTGCTCCGTGAAGCGCAAAGTCTTACCGCGCATGATGATTTTAAGGGTTACATTCACGATGTCGGCGGACCTACTGCCAACTTTTTCCGCCCTGCCTGCGAAAAACAAAAGCGCGGCAGTTTTTGCGCACAACGCGAATGTTTGTACCCTTCCCCCTGCCCAAAGCTAAGGGCGGATCACGGAGAGTATTTAAAAACATTACAAGCGTTACGCGAAATACCGGGTATTAAAAAAGTTTTTATCCGTTCAGGCATACGCTTCGATTTTATTCAGCATGACGAAAAATGCGGAAAAGAGTTTTTAGAAACCCTGTGCCGTCATCATGTAAGCGGTCAGCTAAAAGTCGCCCCGGAACATATTGCGCCTAACGTGCTTGAAGCGATGGGAAAATCAGGCTCTTCATGTTACGAGCAATTCAGGAAAGATTTTACGGCTGTAAACAAAGAGCTTGAGCTAAAACAGTACCTTCTGCCGTATTTTATTTCATCTCACCCCGGCGCTTCCATGAAAGAGGCGGAAGAACTTGCGCGGTATCTTAAAAAAACAGGCTTCGTGCCTGAACAAACGCAGGATTTTTATCCCACTCCGGGAACTTTGTCTACAGTGATGTACCGCACAGGGCTTGATCCGCGCACCATGAAGCCTGTTTATGTCGCAAAGGGAGACAGAGAACGGCGTATGCAGAGAGAACTGCTTCGCAAGCGTTGACAAAAAACAGGCAGTAATTATACTAAAGCCATGTCTGAAACACTGGATCAGAACGCAATTTATGAAATTGAAAATTTACTGCGTAACCCTCCAAAGGGCGCATGGGTAAAAAAAGATATTGGCAGGGAAATAATAGGCATCTCTACCCGTTCAAAAAGCTCAATTTTTATTTTTATATTTACTTTAGCTTTTTCAGGCGCCTCTTTTCTGGTACTTTTTCAAATTATAATGATAAGAGAGTTGATAATTAGTCTGTTGATTATGCTGATATTCGCACCCGCTGTAATATTTTTATGGGTACAGGTATTTTACTCAATATTTGGAAAGATTGAGTTTGTTACAAATAAAAGCGGACAGGATTATATATTTGTCGGTATAGGCAGGATTGGAAAAAAACACGTTTTAAAGTGGGCTTCCATAAAAAACATTTTTGAACAAATATCTCATAATTCGGAAGGCGGTTCCAGCAAGAAAATATTTATAGAGGGAGAAAATTTAATAAAAATATCAATAAACGGCATCAACGAAAACAAATCAATGTTCTTGATTAAGGTATTGAAATACCACAAAAATATAAAAGACATTTTTCAACAGTTCTAAATACATTCCTAATCTGGTGAAATTTTCTCCGCTCCCTCCTCTCCCCTAAAATGCTCCCGCCACACCCGCTCAATCTCCGACAAAGTTTCCTCCCTGTTTATCTGGTTTTTAAGATAATTCCCCCATTTCAAGTTATCGCAGAAAAAACCGAAAAACCGCTTTGCGCGGGAAAGGTGAAACTCAGGCGGCTGATAACGGGACAGGAGTTCCAGAAAGCGAAGCCCGGTTTCTTCGATATTAGAGACAGAGCTAGTTTTTTGTAACAAAGACCGCGCTTCGGCGAAAATCCACGGCTGGCGGACTGCCGCCCTGCCGACCATGACAGCGTCGCAGGAACCCGCCGCCCGCCGGACAAGCTCCCCGGCGCAAGCTATGTCCCCATTTCCGGCTACCGGGATTTTCAGCTCCTGTTTAAGCCTGCCGACATATTCCCAGCGGGCAAGGCGTTTGAACTTTTCCGTAACCAGCCGGGGGTGGAGGGTAATCAGCTCTGTCCCCGCCTCTTCCAGACGGCGACAGAACCGCGCCAAATACTCGAAGTCGTCCTTGTAGCCAATCCGCAGTTTTACGCTGAGTCTGCGCCTTACAAGCGGTCTTACACGGGAAATTAGCTCTCCGGCGCGGTCTATCGAGGACATCCAGGCGGCTCCTGCGCCTGTTTTTCGGATCAAAGGGGCACTGCAACCCATATTTATGTCGATTCCGGCGCATTCCAGCCGGTCAAGAAGGGCGGCGGCTTGGGAAATTTGCTCAGAATCGGCTCCGACAAGCTGAAAAACGAGTTTTTCCGGCTTTGGGGCGGTATCTATGTACCATTTTTCGAAGGGTCCGCCCGCTAAAAGGGCTCCGGCGCTGATCATTTCGGAAAAATAGCCGTCACAGCCCCCAAATTCCTCCAATAATTCACGAAAAGCCCTGTGGCTTATTTCAGCCATTGGAGCCAGCAAAAAAGGCTTATCCATCAATTTTCCCCTATTGTAAATATTTATGTTTTTTGTTCTATTTATTTGACGATAATCAGTATATCAGTTTTCCCCACTTGACATATTTTAAATTATTGCTTATAGTATAAAAAGAGGAGCGTACCGGATGACAGCAAAGAATGATATGCCCAATATCAATGAAAAGGCCGCAGAAGGGATAAAACCTGAGGGTGTTCCATACCGTGTTCTGGTTGTTGATGACTCGATGTTTATAGCAAAACAGCTTGGTCAGATTTTTACTTCCGAGGGTTTTGAAGTGGCAGACACTGCCGCCGACGGATCTCAAGGGGTAGAGAAATACAAGGCTTTGCATCCGAACATCGATCTTGTTACTATGGATATTACCATGCCGGTTATGGATGGTGTTTCCGCGTTGGAAAAGATTCTTGAATTTGACAAACAGGCCAATGTGATGATGGTCAGCGCTTTGGGCAAAGAAGACGTTGTGAAAAAATGTCTCCTAATGGGGGCAAAGAGCTACATTGTAAAACCGCTGGACAGAAAAAAAGTTCTGGAAAGAGTTGTTTCCGTTCTTAAGCGGTAGCAAAGTCAGTCTTCATTTAAAAAATAACATCTCGTTTATAGGGGCATTATGTCTTCACGTTTATATCTATATAGTTTCAGAAAATAAGAGGTAGGTATAATGCGCCTGATAATTCAATCCAATTATCGTCCCATTGTATTGTCATTAGCTGTCATTTTATCCGTTCACGCCGGCGCGCCGTTTTGCGCCGCTCAGAACGATCACCTTGCCTCATTTTCCGATCCTTCGCGCCTTTGGGGAAACGGAGTTGAGCGCGTCATTGAAGAAGCCTACAGGCTTTGTTTTATAACCAGAATAATTGACGGAAAGATAATGAATATCCGGCTTCCGTTCGCGGAAAATAACGAAAGGGATAAACTGACAGACGCAAGCTGGGATTTTTACGGAAACGGAAAAGCTGGACCCGATGTACTCCGTCCGGTAATTGAAGAGATACTTGACTCCAAAGCATTTGACGAATATATAAACGCGCTTTCTTCGGGACGCGAAAAAGTTTTTATCTTTGACATTCCCGCGCAAAAATGGAGTACGTCGGCGGATCTGTTTGATATTGCGCGAATGAAAGCGGGTTCCTATAGGGGACTGCTTCACAAACCTTATGTGCTGACATCAGGAAAGGGCGCTCTGGAAAGCGATGTTTACAATTACCTGTACTGCATTGGGCACGTGGGAATGGACTGTTCGGGATTTGTGTGGCATGTACTCAACTATATCGGCAGACAGGGCGGCATCGATCTTGGCAAAACATTGCGTCAGGCTCTTGGAGCGCCGCGCGGAGCTGACCCGGCATGGTATGTGGGAACGTCGTTTTTCAATTCAAAAAGTACCCAAGTAATAGCGGTGAATGACAAAATCCGCGATCTACGCCCTGCCGACATTGTTCTTTTTCGGGGAGAGAACGGCGGCATGGCACATTCTGCGGTTATTCAATCAATTGATTTTAACAGGGGCGTAATTCGTTATCTGCAATGCACCGACGAAGCGCCTCTTGCTGAACGAGGGGTTCACGAATCGTACATTTACTTTAACCCCGCCCGGACGGATATTTCCCTGAGCGACACAGATCTTAAATGGACGCAAAAACGCTTCGCTCCCTTTCCCGGCGAAAAGGACAGTCCCTTTTCCGATGACGGAGAACGCTACCGCGCCTACGGCGAACACGGCGGCGGCAGGGTTGTGCGCATCAGGGCGCTTGTCCCAGTGATTGAACGTCTCGGTAAATAAAGGGATTTTTTTCTGCCACGAACCTTCACAAACAGACACGAACTTGTTGTATCATGCTTTATCTGACCATCCTGATTATCTCCGATTTAGGAAAAGAGCTAAAATTAACAAGAAGCCCTAACCTAAAACCCGTAGCCGCCAGATAATTCATTAACTGTGCTTTATGTTGATTGTTAATTTTTGAAATTGCTTTTATTTCAATAATAATTTTTTCATAACAGACAATATCTGCGATATATTTACTTTTTAACGGGATACCATCATATAATACTCTTAATTCCTTCTGTGAAACAAATGGAATATTTTCCCGCTTTAATTCAATCTCCAATGCTTCTTGATATACTGCTTCAAGAAAACCTGGACCTAGCTTTTTATTAACTGTGTATATACAACCGTAAATTTTATAACATTCTTCCCCATACAAAATTTTATTTTGTTCGTGATGGTTCGTGTCTGTTCGTGGCAAAAAATTTGTCTCCAATGCAATTCACTCGATATTTTCGTTTAGGCAGGCGGCGGCTTCTTTCCAAACAAGTTGATCTTTTTCGCTGAGGGCGGCGAATTCTTTCTGTCTGCCGTAGGCGGATAATTCGATAAATTGATCCAGCCGTACTTTCAATTCTTTTAATTTGGTTTCCTGAAAATTCTTTAACCATGCGGGCACTATGAATCTTTTTTTGCCTTTCGGGGAAAAAAGAAGGGCGGCGTAATGGGGAGCGCACAGACCGTCCGAAGCGGTAAAGAATTCGCGCAGTTCTCTTTCTTCGGGGGAGTTTCCGCCGGAAGAGGCAAGGAAATCAAGGTACTCCTGTTCAATTTTTTCGCGCTCAACGCAAACGGGACAGCGTCCTTTTGGATGCCAAAATTTTTTCGCTTTGAAATGTTCGATGCGGTCTTCCAAAATGTCGCGGCTTAAAATGGCTACCGCAAGACCGTCGCGGAAGGAGATGAGATGTCTGGAGTGAAAGGAGCAAAACCCGCCCGCCGCGCGGTGAAGGGCGCGAAAGCCCCGATCGGCGACATGCTCAAACAGTGTGTTGTCTATGTACCTGTTTGCGCGGTCGCTCACAATCCGGCAGAGCGGACAGCCGGGTTTTTCCGAAGCTTTTTGGAGTTCAAAAAAATTGATGTGCTTTTCTATCGCCATTCATTTCCGCCATGTCAACAAATACGAATACCGAGGGCGCGTCCTCCCAGAAAATGAACGTGCAGATGATTCACCGTCTGCCCGCCGTCGCTCTTTGCGTTGATTATAAAACGCCCGCCCTTTTCTTCACACCCCTGCTGTTTGGCAATCTCCTGCGCCTTGTGAAGCAGTCTGCCGATCAACGGCGCGTCAGCTTCCTCCAATTCCAGCAGGCTGTTGATATGCTTCTTTGGGACGGCAAGGAAATGCACAGGTGCAACAGGCTTGATGTCGTGAAAGACCAGCATTTCATCGTCTTCATAGAGTTTTTTGGACGGGATTTCCCCGGCAATTATCTTACAGAAAATACAGTCGCTCATCTCGACATTATAGCATTCTCTACCGCTTCTATAAAGCCCCTGCTCGTTTCTGTCGCGCCGGAAACCGCGTCTATATCTGTGGTATTGTACTCAATCACCATGTCGATAAGCTCCTCAATAGCCGTTTCCCCGACAAAGCGATCTTCTTCGGAATCGACAACGGTAATGTCCATGATAACGCCCTCGCTCAGGCGCACCTGCACGCTGATAGGTCCCCGGTAGCCCTGACCTGTTCCTTCCAGAATTTCTCCGTCCGCCGCGGCGTCCGCCTGACCGCGTGCGGCAGCCAGTACCGCGCAGCCGGAAATAATAACCATAACAACCGCAAAAAATAAAATATATTTCATATAACCTCCACCCATATATATGGATCGTCCGTGAGCCTTGCTTTGCTGAAGCGTGAAAAAATTTAGTTTTTTTGCAGGGCGAGAGACAGTTTTAGGGGTTGGCTTTTGTCAGAAATAGCGTCCAGCACGGTTGCGCTAGCTACGTTAATTCAGCCAGTTTAGGCTCTATATTGGGCAAGGTTTCATATTTTGTGTTAAATTGGTAATGTAAACTGCCTGTACATAGGGGCATTTCTCCCCAAAAAGAGGATTCTTGAACAAATCCCATTTTTTTATCATGTATTATTACGAAATTAGGCATAGTTCCTCCCCAATCGCATGGTGTCAGTTACCATTTGCGTTTTGTGTCTCCGCTTTCTATTTTGTTTTGAGAAAGAATTTAGCCTCAAAATCTGATTCAAAAACATCTCCCTTTTTCTGTAAATCAGATAGTAGTTTTTTTTCTGCTTCATTTTCTGTTTTTGCAAAGACATAAACAAAATCACTTCCAAATTGAAAATCATCTTGTGTTCCGTTTTCGTTTTTGAGGATTGCATAGGAAATCCAAAGATTTTTATACAGTTCCTGTTCGTCCTTAAACTCTATTCGTTTCATGTTTCTCTCCTTTTAGTTTTATCAAGCAACACACTTTACGATTATTGCGACGATAATTGCAATAGCAACGCCTATAGTGATAAGTCCTATTTTAAAATCAGAATTATAATCAATTTTCCTTTGTCTTTTATCCAAATATTTTCTAAGTTTCAGTCCTAGCGCTTTATCTTTAAGTGCCTCTATTAGCCGATTGGCTAATTCTTTATTTTCTCTTAAAACCTTTAATCTTTTAATGGTTTCTGGTTTTAAAACTATCCTTTGTCTACCCGCACCTTCATAATTCTCCTTGGCTTGGTAGAGATTATTTACACAATGTGTAAAATCCGGCTCTGAAAGCGATAAAATATGTTGTAATTCGAAAGAGTCGACACGTTCATCCCCTGTGGGTTCTGATTTAATTTCATCTAAGCCTGAAGGGTTGAAAGACCTACCGATTAATTTCCCAGCTTCATTCATTGTACGAACAGATTCAGCGTATGATTCATCCTCTGCCATCTTTTTTTTATGTACCTCGCCCACATCATACGTTCTGATTAATGTTTCTATATCATTGCTGGCGATTAAACCAGCCAAAAAGTATTTTTTTCTTATTGAGCGATTAAAATCAAAATCTGCCTCATCTAGCGATTCTTTTTCTTTGGAAAGATAGCTAATTCTTTCAACATCGGCTATAATTTGATTGATTGCCGATTCTGCTTCAATTTCTTTAGCTTGTCTTTCATTTTCCTCAGCTTGTCTTTTTTTCTCCTCGGCTTGCCTTTCTTTTTCCTCAAGCCGTTTTTCCATTTCTTCCAATGTGTTCATATTAATCCTCCTTAGGTTATTTCTCCTCCCGCGAATTGAGAGATTGCGATAAAATTTGCAAATAAAATAACAATAACCCACAAAACAGTTGTGAACGTACCAAAACTGGAAAGAATCCACGCTACTCCGCCGACAATAAGTCCGGCAATTGCTCCCACTATGGGATAGGTAAATATTTCGGATATTTTCTCGCTTGTAATGCCATATATGGTTCTTGCAATTGCTGCTAACTCAAATATAATTCCCAGAACAATAACAGAGCCCCATACAATTGAAACGCTTTGAGATACAAAAATCAAAATAAAAAAGATAAAAGAAACAGGCATACTTACCGTTGCCACTGTTAGTTTTGCCTTGTTTTTACTTAGTTTATCATAATGGTTGCTTGCTTCTAATGTTACTTGTCTAAGTTCTTTACATAATGAAGCATTATTTTTTAGTACTGTTTGCCATGATTTTGGAATAGCTATATGATATCGAGGCACCGATTTATTTTCTTCAAAATCTCGTATGCCCATGTATTCGGCATTAAGCCTATGAATATCATTTTTCATATTTTTTGAAAACTTTTTGACGTTAAGCATTTGTTTATACTCGGCAATTTTTGCATAAATTTCTTCTTCTGCTTTTGTCGCTTCTTTTGCTGCTTCCGCTTTCGCTTTTTTCGCTTCAGCAGCAATTTTTTCCGCTTCTTTTTCTTTATTTAGTTCAGCAATAGTTGAATTCAACTCTGAAATAATATAAGGGAATATTTCGTGTCCGTTTTGAACATCAAAATAGGGCGAATCGGGACTAAATTCATCGGGCAAATTTTCAGACAAGAAGTCAAGCTGATTTCGTGAAAGCACGCCATTTAACTCGTTTATTTTATTCAACTGTATGTTAATATGGTCATAAAAACGCTTCGCATCTCCGTATATATTATTTTTCAATTTAATGATAAGTGCTTCAATTTCTTTGGTCATCGGTTCAAAATCAGAGTCGGCAAATACCTTGATACAATACGTTCGGTCTGTCAAAATAATTTCTTCAAGGTACTGTATTGCTTTATTTGTATTTTTAAGAATTGTATAACAACGCGCCGCGTTATAGTGTGATTCCAGCATATTTTTAGAGAAACTATATGAGCGTTCAAACGCTTCCGCCGCTCCAGCGATAAATTCTTTCGCTTCTGTTTCTTTTTTATTAAAATAAAGGTCGTTGAATTTGCTGTACTTCGATAACCCAAGATAAAACCATATTTCAGCAGCCATAAGCCGTGCGTCATCAGATTCCGTAATATCAGGCTTATTGTATTTTGCCGCCTGTGTTAATGCTTCAATTGCTTTATCAAGGTCAATGACATTGCTGAATTCGCTTGCGCCGAACAGATACACTTTTCCCTGATGAAACCACGAGATATAATCGGTTTTGTTTTTCTCAACGGCGGACTGAACATCCGTAAGAGCTTCTTCAAAAAAACCTTTGTTATAATTGGTAACGGCGCGGCGGTATAACTCACGGGATTGGGTTAAAAGCGGATTGTTCATTATATCGTGGAGGGCGTCAAGGCGGTCGCATATATCCTTGTTCATTTTATCTATGTTCTTTTCGAGACTGGCAAGACCCATAGAAAAAGAAGCCGTCATTGCTCCCAACTGGTCTGACACTCCGGCAAATCCCATATCAAGGGTGTTGTTTATTTTGTCAAAGCCCTTATTAAACGTATAGGCGAGGGCGGCTTGCGAAGCGACAATGGCGAGTGTCTGCGCCTTAATCGAAGTCTGAATACCTGTCTGCATTCGCACCATTGAATTTTCAAGCCGTTCAGCGGATTGATCGATGCGGTCGCTTATCTTTATACCCGTCATCGCGGTCATAATCATTTGCTGATCGGTGCTCCGCTGTATTGCCGTTCCAATGTCCTTGACCATTGCCTGTTTTCCCATGTATTCGCGGTAGTCCATGTCGTTCGCGGTTTTGCGGTCGTAATAACCTGATAATCTTGAAAGTTCGCTAGCCATAATATGCTCCTTTGTGTAGCTTCATTTTTCTTTTGCCAATGAGAATATATAAACCTCCATGAGGCTTAATTCCAAAATGAGGAAATATAATGTGAGGTGAAAATACTTTACTGTCAGATAATGGGGGGGGGGGGGGGGGAGGGAAAATAAGAGAAGAAGGGGAGAAGTGAGGCAAAAAAACACCCTCCTCAACTCATTGGCGACACCCCCACC
>JAISSH010000073.1 GCA_031273265.1 Treponema sp. | reverse complement strand
GGGTATACGGCGCTTGAGCCCCCTAAAACAAGAGCAGTTGACGAGGACAAGCTTCGCAAAGAAAAAGAGATAAAAACCCTGTGGATAAAGTTTATTGTCGCCGCCTCACTGGCCCTTCCGCTTCTGTATATAGCGATGGCTCCCATGATTGGCGCTATAGCGCCCTCGTGGCCCAAACTTCCGTTTCCCTCTATGTTAACGCCTATGCGCTTTCCCCTGGCCTACGCGCTTACGCAGATTGCCCTTGTGATCCCGATAATAATTGCGGGTAACAAGTTTTATACTATGGGCTTCAAAAACCTCTTTCACGGCAGCCCCAACATGGATTCGCTTATCGCGGTCGGAACAACGGCGGCTGTCGCGTACAGCGTTTACAATGTTTTCCTGATTATTGGCGGGGATCACATGGCCGTTGATTCTCTTTACTTTGAGACAGCCGGAGTGATAATCGCCCTCATTCTTTTGGGCAAAACTCTTGAGGCGGTGTCCAAAGGCCGCACGAGCGAGGCGATAAAAAAACTGATGGGCCTTGCGCCGAAAACGGCAATCGTTATTGTAAACGGCGAAGAGAAGGAAATCCCCATTGAAGAAGTCCAGGTCGGCGACATTATTGTGGTGAAGCCAGGGGGGAAAATCCCCGTAGACGGCGCCGTAACCGAGGGACACAGCGCGGTAGACGAATCCATGCTCACCGGAGAAAGCATGCCGGTAGAAAAAAAAGCAGGCGATCCGGTCTACGGCGCGACCATTAACGCGAATGGCGTTATTCGCTTTAAAGCGGAAAAGGTCGGAGACGAAACCGCGCTGGCGCAGATCATCAAGCTGGTGGAAGACGCGCAAGGTTCAAAAGCGCCGATTGCGAAAATAGCGGATGTCGTGTGCGGCTATTTTGTTCCCATCGTCTGCGTAATCGCCCTTGCCTCGGGCGTCGCGTGGTTTATCGCCGCTTCCACAGGGCTTGCGCCGTTACCCGCCGGAAAATCCGCGCTGGAGTTCTCCCTTGCGATTTTTATTGCCGTGCTGGTCATAGCCTGTCCCTGCGCTCTGGGACTGGCAACGCCCACCGCGATAATGGTAGCAACCGGCAAGGGCGCGGAAAACGGCATTTTAATAAAGGGCGGCGAGGCGCTGGAAACCGCGCACAAGATTCAAACGATTGTGTTTGACAAAACCGGAACTATCACCGAAGGAAAGCCCAAAGTTACAGATGTGATAACGGCTGTAGGAATGGAAGAAAAATATTTATTGCAGATAACGGCTTCTGCGGAAAAGGGAAGCGAACATCCGCTGGGACAAGCGATAGTGCAAAGCGCGCTGGAGCAGGGGATAGAATTATTCGCCATTTCCCATTTCCAGGCCATTACCGGACGCGGCATTGAGGCTGTCATTAACAATGTTTCGGTTCTTACAGGTAATCGTAAACTCATGGACGAGCGCGGCGTCTCTTTCGCGGAAATGGAAAACCAATCAGACAAACTGGCGGCGGAAGGAAAAACGCCGATGTATGTCGCCCTTGACGGAAAAGCGGCGGGAATTGTGGCGGTAGCGGACGTGGTAAAACAGAGCAGCAAGGCGGCCATCAAGCGTCTTCACAAAATGGGGATTGAAGTAGCGATGATCACCGGGGACAATAAAAAAACCGCCGCCGCTATCGCAAAGCAGGTGGGAATTGACCGCGTACTGTCCGAAGTTCTGCCGCAGGACAAATCCGCCGAAGTGAAAAAGATACAGAATGAAGGGCGTAAGGTTGCAATGGTGGGAGATGGCATCAACGATGCTCCGGCGCTCGCGCGGGCGGACATCGGCATCGCAATCGGCAGCGGTACGGACGTCGCGATGGAGAGCGCGGACATTGTTTTAATGAGAAGCGATCTTATGGACGTGCCCACGGCGATCAATTTAAGTAAACGGACAATCCGCACCATCAAGCAAAACCTGTTTTGGGCGTTCGGCTATAACGTGCTGGGCATACCCATTGCCGCCGGTCTTCTGCACATCTTTGGCGGTCCGCTCCTCAACCCAATGTTTGCCGCCGCCGCCATGAGCCTAAGTTCAGTGTCGGTTCTGTCCAATGCGTTAAGACTAAAGCGCTTTAAGGCGTAAGGAGTAACTATGAGAAATACAATTAAAACTGCGGCAAAGTTTGGACTGTTTTCCATGCTTTTTTTCACGGTTGTTTCCTGCGACAAACTTGACACGGTGGGAAATTATTCTATTCGCAGTTTCAGCGAACTGTTAAGCAACGCGCCGCAGTTGGTATCGGAAGATGCGGTAAACGGCGGATGGTCTTTTGCCGCGCCTGACGGCAGTGCCCGTTTTATTTGGAGCGGTAATTTCGCGGCAAGCCCCCTATTTGATGTGATGATAGAAACGGACGCAATTCCCTTTATCGCCGCAGGACTTGATCCCGCACAACTTCCCGATAATTTTTATTTCGACAGTAAAAGTAATTTGCTTGTTGTAGGGACAAAATTGGGAACGGAGCAGTTACAGTACAACGGCGAAGTAACGCCGCTTGCGTCGTATCGGCAGATTGTAAAATTGAAACGCGGTAGCATCGGCTATCACGGCGCGATGGATCATTACGGAATAAATCTGGGGGACGGCAATCTTTTTGAGTGGGCGAAAGACTTGAATACCAATGACAAAGATATTGTCTTTGTGCTTAATCCCGAACCGTTTATCAGGGCGGGTGTTGATCCAGACAGGATTGAAGGATGGACATTTGCCAGAGTCCCGGTGGAAGACGAGAAGGGCAGGATGATAGAGGCGGATAAAATTTTGAAACCTTTTGATTTATTGTGAGAGAAAAGAAAAACATTCGAGTAATCGTTAAAATTATTCCTATAGGAGTGAAAAAATGAAAAAGAAAATTGCGATAATTGCAGCGGCCTTTCTACTTGCGTTTGGCGCAATGTTATCAGCCCAAAGCGCGGGCCTTAATCTGAGAAAACCTGTAATCGCCGATCGGGATTTGGTAATACAAGTCGCGGAGATAACAGAGAACGCTCTCTTTTTTCCGGTAGATATTGACGGTGTAAGGATGGAAGTATTAGCAGTTAAGGCTCCAGATGGTAGTATCCGAACAGCGTTTAACACTTGCCAGATCTGTTACACCTCAGGCAGGGGTTACTTTGTGCAGACAGGTACGCTCTTGGTCTGCCAGAACTGCGGTAACCGCTACCGTATGAGTCAGGTTGAGCGGCAGGCCGGTGGTTGTAACCCCGTGCCTATTTTCCCTGCGAACAAAACGGTCACGACCGATACCATCACCATTTCAAGAGAATATCTGAGGCAAACCAGGGCTGTTTTTGCAAGGTGGAGACGTAGTTAACAGGGTGTAAGTAGCTATATATGGCCTGATCGTATTATATTTATGGAGGAGAAAAGAGATGTCAGTACAGAAAAAGGGACTTGAGATTATTCAGTCCCAAAAAGGACTAATCGTCAACACTGTAGGTCTTGACGGGTATCCGAACACGCGGATTTTTTATTCGCAGGCAAACGACGGGTATACGGTTTATTTTTCAAGCGGCGCGCAGACGGCCAAGGTCGCGGAAATAAAAGCGAATCCAAAAGTAAACGCCTATTATGAAGATACTTCGCAGGAACTTCAGACATGGAAGAACGTCGTAATTTACGGCAGCGCCGAACTTCTTGCGAAAGACAGCGCGGAGTATAAAAAAGCGGTGGAATTGATAAGCGCGAAAAGCGCCAACTTCAAAAAAAGAGCCGAAGACGGACAGTTGTCGGGTAACGTTTTGTTCAAAATAAAACCTGTCCGGGTAAAGGTTCTTGATTTTTCCCAGGAGCCGCGCGTAACCGAATTTGAGATTGATGAAAAGGTTGACTGGTGAAAGGCGCGCCGGGCAAAACTTTAAAATCGCATTAGAGGAATTAGCCGTCCAGCAGCGCCAGATGTTTCCCGATATGTTTCACCAGCGCGTTGCGGTATTCTTTCTCATGTTCCCGCCAAAGTTTGTACAGCCTGTCTTTAAACAGGAAAGAGCCGTCAGGGTTTTTCTGCGTCAATATATGGCCGTAAGTTATATGGATAAGCTGTCTGGCGTCGCTGTTTTCAAAAAGCCCGGCAAGGCCGTTGTCCTTGACTGTGGAAACGTCCGGTATCTTTGACAGGTCTGTCGTTACATGATAATACTTTCTTGCGTCGGCGAATACCGTAAGCGCGTAACTGTGAATCTCGCGGTAAAGCGAAGGGTCCGCAATCGCTACTACGCGCATTGCTTCCAGCCAGTTGGTACCCGCGGTCTTTACATGAAACCGCCCCCTTGTTTCCCGGCCTATTATCGGGAATACGCTGAACTTGTCGGAGCCTGAATGTATGCTCAGTTTGTATCCTAAGTTGCGGGCAATCGCCGCGTGGACTTTAATCTCCCTTTCGAACTGCGCGATGTCCCCCGCGTAATCTATGCCCTTCTGAAACTCGCCGCAGAAGCGCGGAGCTATGGTGGCAAACGAAACGCCTGCGTCCAACAGTTCGCGTGCGACAAAGAAGTGCTGTAACGGCGTAGTAACCGAAACAGTCTCGTCTATCGAGATTTCAAAGTCGGCGTCGTACCTGCCGTTAGCCCAAAAGCGGCTGTACATGTCCGCCGCAAACGAAATCGCGCCTGAATAAACGGCGGCGCATTGCGCAAGTTCGTCCTCGCTGAAAACAAGGGCAACGCCTTCCTCAATATCGAAAGTTTTGTTCAGGTACTTGTCCGCGTAATGTTTGCCTAACGGCGGAACGCTGCCTGGCGTAACGTCGTTTCTTATATGCTCGGAACAATCAAGCGTTATCATTGTAAATCCAAGAGAGAGGGCGTACTGAATATCTTCAGCGGTTTTAAGATGATCGCCGTCCGCGCCGAAGCCCTTCCTGTAGCCTTCGCGGAATACCGCGAAAGATGCCGCGTCAAGTACGTCTTCGTAAGTGCGGTTTGTAAGATTAAGTTCCCTGATTGACTGCTGCGCGAATACCGGAAACACATCGCTTCCTTCAAACAGATCGATGTGTCCCGGCGTGGCAATCCCAAGGCGATCCCCCAGCCCGAAACTTTTAGGGTTCCTCAAACCGCGCACGGGGGAGGTAAAGGGAAAAAGTCCGCGCAAAATGTCCGCGTTTTCATGCGTAAGAGACGCGCGGAATATGCCGCCGCTAATATCCTCCCCCTTAAACCCCAAACCGGAACCTGTCTTTCCTTCGTTGGCGGCGATTATTAAAAAGTCTTCGT
>JAISSH010000068.1 GCA_031273265.1 Treponema sp. | reverse complement strand
GGCGAACGGTTGGATAGGGTCGGCGAAAAGCAAGCAGAACTTGTCGAAAGCCAAAAAGAAACCGACCGTATAGTCAAAGAAACCGCAAAACAAATCGGGAAACTCAACAACCGTTTTGGCGAAATTGTTGAATATATGGTTGCACCTAATCTGCGAGAGAAATTCAAAGAGTATGGTCTTAAATTTCGCGAGGCAATGACTGATCGCGTTTTTTCCGATGATGATGATAATACACTCTTTGAAGTTGATGTTTTTTTGCAAAACGGCGATAAGGCTATGCTGGTCGAAGTAAAAACAACGCTCACCACAGAAGATGTAAAGGATCATATTGAACGCCTTGAAAAAATGCGAAAATATGCCGATTTACACGGCGACAAAAGCACATTTTTAGGGGCGGTTGCAGGGATTGTTATGACATCTAATGTAAAAGAATATGCGTTAGGACAAGGTTTTTATGTGATAGAACCTTCCGGTGAAACTTTTAACATTATTCCCCCAAACGGTCAACCGAAAGAATGGTAAATTGGGGGTAAAACCCTGTCTACTGCGCTGCCAACGTAGTTGGCTTGGCGCATAGCATTATATACAATATATGCCTACCGCGCCTCTGCGTTATATTTTTTCAAGATATTTTTTCGCGACAGGATCGCCAGAGTCTATTTCCAGCACCGTGCGGAAAAACGCGGCGGCCTTTTCTTTTTCGCCGTTTTTAAGAGCGAGTACCCCCAAGTTCGAGATTATTTTTACATTTTCCGGGTCTTTGGAAAGAGCGGTTTCAAGTTCGCGCTTCGCGCCTGAGTTGTCGCCTGTTTCCATTAAACAGATTGCAAGCTCGTTTCTGGAGTCGCTGTTGTCAGCGCCAAGTTCAATCGCTTTTCTTAAAGCGGCGGCGGCGTCTTCCCATCTGCAAAGAAGGCGCAACGCCCAGCCGAGAATAAACCAGCCGTTCCATACCAGTGGGTAATTTTCAAGGAATGTACGGATTTCGTTTAATCCTTCCTGCGCCTTTCCCTCTCTGATTAATCTGTGCGCGTTCAAAAAATTCTCATCATTAAGACCGTTATCTGTAATTTCTTTTATTTTTGCCAGAATATCGGGACGCAGGAAAAGCACAAAACCGCTGTAATAATCCAGCCACTCCTGTTGAACTTCCCTTGTCTCGATTACGCGCAGCATACCGGAAAGAACCATCTCTATAGACATATTTTCAAGGTAAAATTTCTCGTTGTCTTTTGGAATTTCAATGGGAATGGGAATGTCGGGATCTATCCTGAATACTTCCCGTGTTTCAGAAGTAAAATATTCCTTAATACTTTCAGGGAAAGGCAGAAAGATAACGCTGCTTTCTCTCATTATGCACTGGGAGCAGGGGCGGGTTTAGGCGGGGGCGGTTTTGCGGCGGCATGGCTTTCATGTGAGTTTTCCTCATCTAAACCTCCGCGTAAGTCAGCCCGTATTGCGGTTAAAAATTCATTCAACCGTATTTTAAAACCCATTGGGACTGCGGCTTCATCAAATTGCATTCCAAGGGCGACCATTTCTTTTTTGCCTTCGACACTTTCGGCGCGAATAAATTTTCCCTTTATGCTGAACGCTTCTCTTGGATCGTTGAAATCAATGCGGAGCGAAATGTCCTTTTCGAGAAGGAATTTTGCCACTCCCATCATAATGAGCTTGGAGCCGGAAAAAGACATATCCCTCAATATGCATCGGCGCGGCACACCCTGAATGAACACGGTGCTTTCGCTTGATAATAAATTTAATTTGCGTATGTTGTCATGAGACAATTGAATCCTGTCGTCCTTGCGCTTGGTGGAATTTACATTCGCATCAAGAACGCGTCCGATAATCTCGATTAAGTCATCGGGCGGGCGGTTTGTAAACTGGAGTGTGAACATATTGACATCTTGCGAGTTTCCGTACGGCGCGGTCGCCATAACTCTTCCGGCAACAAAAAAGGTTACCGGGTTTGTTTCACCGGGAGCTCTGAAACAAAAGCGTAAGTTAACATAATTATTTGCATCGCGCAGTTTGCCGAGCAGTCCGGTTTTGACATTCACCACAACTTTCGCGTTTTGAAACGACGCCGCGTAGACCACGCACGGCCAAAAATCGTTTCCGCATTTCAAGTGTACTTGCTGGGTCAACAGACCTGTAACCTGAATTATTTCTTTGGTAAATGTTACATCTATATCTTTAAATCGGTCATAGTAGATCGATATTCTTTGGCTTGTGACTACACCCATGCATTACACTATAGGCTAAAAATGTCAATTTAGTCAATTGGCGTTACTTATAGATGACATATTGATCTTTGAATTTTCGGGTTTTTGATATTTTCCGCTATAATAATTCCATTTTTCCGGCTTTTTTTATCTGTTCTACAATTTCCCTCACTTTTTGAGTCTCGCCCTTCTTTGTAATCAACGCCGATGCGGGTTTTCCGTCTTTTCCAGAGCGAATCACCACTATTAGGTCGTCAACTCCGGCGAGGGCGACAGGAATGTCCGAATCCACAAAACAGGCTTTTCCGCCGCAGTTAAACACTGTGGAGCTGTTTTTTCCGCGCATTTTGACGTATTCTTCCCAGTTTCCAATATCGATCCAGTCGAAATTCGCGCGAATCATGACGGTATTTCGGCATTTTTCGGCGATTGCGTAGTCAAATGAGATGGTTTTTGCTTTTTTGTAAGCGCCGTCCAGTCCCCGCCAGGCGTTCAGTACCCGGATTCCTTTTGAAACTGAAAAAGAAGCCGCGCCGGGCTTTTTTAGCTTTTCAAAAGGAAGAAATACATCCGGCGCAAGGGCGCGGAACTGTTCCGCCATGAAACCGGCGGAAAAGGCGAACATTCCTGAATTCCAGAAAAAACGCCCGTCCGCGATGTAATTTTTTGCCGTAGTTAAATCGGGCTTTTCATGAAAAGCGGTTACATTGAAAACGCCGTCCTGATTTTTCAAAACGCCGGAAATGCCTGTTTCTATGTAGCCGTAACCAGTCTCTGGGCGGGACGGCGGAATCCCGAAAACCGCGAGATTTCCCGCTTTTGCGGAAGCGGCGGCAAGCGCGGCGTCCGCTTTGAAAACTTTCAAGGGCTTTATAATGTGATCGCTTGTCAGGACAAGCATATTCCCGCCGCCGTTTAACAGCGAATAAACAACGGCGCACGCTATTGCCGGAGCCGTGTTTTTCGCGGCTGGCTCTCCTATGACAAGCAGGCGTTTTTTTTCGGCGGCGGTTAATTTTGCCGCGTCCGCAAGTAAATGACAAATGTGAGATTTACCGGAAATAACGATAACCTTGCCGTCTTTTTTTACAAGAGCCAGCGCGCGTTCAAGAGCCAGAGAAAAAAAGCTCGTTTTTCCGTCCGCCGGTAAAAACTGTTTTGGCAGACGCGAACTGCTTGCAGGCCAAAGCCGCGTTCCTGAGCCTCCGGCTAAAATAAGGCAGTAATCAAACATGACCTGAGTATAGATATTTTTAAGATTTTTTACCACTAACCAACACGAACCCACACGAACAATAAGAAAAATGTGGTACTACAAGTTTGTGCTGGTTCGTGAACGTTCGTGGTACAATTCTTGGTATCAGACTTATTGATGACAAGGCGTATTTTTTGTATATTATCACTATGCAGATTATCACTATGGGAAGCGAAATACTCAGGCAAAAGGCTGAAAAAATTGAAAAAATTGACTCTGAGACTGTTGAGATAGCCGGTAAAATGCTGGAAATTATCAAGCGGGACAAGGGCGTAGGTCTCGCCGGACCGCAGATCGGCGTTATGAAGCGAATTTTTGTCGTCCATGTTCAAAACGATGAAGAGCGTATTTTTATCAATCCTTCTATAATTGAAACTTCACATGATACGGCAAAAATTGAGGAAGGATGTCTTTCCATTCCGGGAATTTACGCTCCGGTGATTCGTTCGGAAGCGATAAAAATTCAGGCGTGGAATGAGAAGGGACGCCCCTTTACCCTTGAAACAAGCGGAATTCTGGCGCGGGTTATTCTTCACGAATATGATCATCTTGAAGGGGTATTGTTTTTGGATCATCTGCCGGAGAAAAAACGCGAACAGCTCCTTGCCAAATACGCGAAAAAGGAGCGCAGGAAATAATTTGAAAGTGAGGGTTTTATTTGCCGGAAGTCCCGCCATTGCCGTTCCCTCTCTGGAAGCGTTATGTGCCATGCACAACAGGGAAGGAATAGAGCCGGCTGGAGTGTTGACAAACCCCGACAGTCCAAAGGGACGGCACGGTACGCCGCAGCCGACGGAAACGGCAGAGGCGGCGGCAAAAATTTTACGGCGGTTTGAAGAAAAGGGCAGAGCGGTTTTCCCAATTTTGAAGCCTGAAAAACTTGATGCTATCGCGCGGGAGCAGGTCTGCGCCTTAAAACCCGATCTTTTGGTTTCATTTGCCTATGGGCGCATTTTCGGTCCGAAATTTTTAGCGTTGTTTCCGCTTGGGGGAATAAATATTCATCCCAGCCTGCTTCCCAAATACAGAGGTCCGTCCCCAATTCAGGCGGCGATTTTAAACCGCGACGGCGAAACAGGAATTACCGTGCAGACCCTTGCGCCTGAAATGGATTGCGGAGACATTCTCGCGAGTGAGAAATTTCAACTAACAGGTACGGAGACCGCGGATTCGCTGGGCGAAATAATGGCGCAAAGAGCGGCGGCTCTTATGTGCGAAACGCTGAAAAAAATCGCCGCCAGGACTGTCCGTCTCGCGCCGCAAAACCACGCCGAGGCAAGCTACTGCCGGCTTATTTCAAAAGAGGACGGTCTTGTAGACTGGAAAATGAGCGCGGCGGAAATTGACGCGAGAGTGCGCGCCTTTACCCCTTGGCCGCTGTGCCGTACTATTCACAACGGGCGAGAACTTTTTATACTGAAAACTGCTGTTTATCGAGGCGACGCCAGTGAAGGCGGACAGGCAAAACCGGGGCAGGTTCTGGGAATAGACAAAGAGGACGGAATATTGGTACAAACAGGAGAGGGAATTCTTGTAGTAACGGAATTGCAGTACC
Organism: Treponema sp.; assembly: GCA_031273265.1. GTDB lineage: Bacteria > Spirochaetota > Spirochaetia > Treponematales > Breznakiellaceae > WQXQ01. Next base: position 1,864 of record JAISSH010000068.1, on the reverse strand, counting down.
AGTCAAAGAAAGCTCTTTTCTGGCGGGATTTTTTTAACGGAGCGCGGGATTTTACCTGTTCACAACTTGGCTAAGGAGTATTAAGATAAGTAATGGGAACACGATTCGATTTAAATTCAGTTGAAGACTATGTGGCGAACCACATGAGGATGTTTATTTTATCCGTAGCGGGACTTGTGCTTTTTGTAGGCATCATTGCCGTTTCTGTTTTTTTCATCGCCGTCCGCGGAGCGGAGCAGACAATGGTTCCCGATGTGGTCGGCAAGGAATTAACCGAAGCTCTGCTTGAATTGCAGATAAAGGAACTTTATCCCCGCCTTCAACTCCGTTATTCGCAAACTTCCAGGGACAGGGGGCATATTCTTGAACAGGAGCCGAAACCCGGAACCATTGTTAAAGCCGGACGGCGCATCCGTCTTGTTGTAAGTCAGGGAGTTATTGTAAACAAAGTTGAAAATTTCATCGGTCGCAATGTCAGCGATGTAAGAATGGATTTGCAGGCAATTTACGCCGAGTCGGGCGGAATTACACTGATTTCGATTAAAGAGCCGATGATGTACGAATTTTCAGCCGAAACTCCGGGGATCATTCTCGCGCAAAAGCCGGAGCCGGGAACGGATATTTCCGGTCCTACAACTCTGGAATTTGTTGTCAGCAGGGGACGTGAAAATACAACCATTACCGTGCCTCAGCTGACAGGGCTGGAGATTTCAAAAGCGCTGGAAATGATTGGCAATACCGGAATTAATTTTGAGTTTCGCATAAAGGAAAGAATCGGAAATGAAAAAGGAGAAACCGTAATTTCACAAGTACCGGCGGCAAATTCAACCGCGCCTCTCAGTACCGTAGTTCTGCTAACGGTAACATCTCCCGAAAAACTAACCGGCAATGAAGTTTTCGGACTTTTCCATTACAAGATACCGCCCAATCCCTATCCGTTGGCAGTGCGTCTTGAAGCCCTCCTTCCCACAGGAGAGCGGATCAGGCTTTTCACAATAGATTACCCCGGCGGCGATTTCACAGTCCCCTACAAACTTCCTCTTGGAACTATTCTTGTTCTGTCGATGTTGAATAGGGAACTTCATAGGGAAACGGTCGGCGGGTAAAAAAAACCCTCAAAAATCATAATGGTCTTTGAGGGTTCACTGTCGATTTTTAAAATCGGCTAACCGTGGAGGTTTTTCTCCATGGTATCAAGTTCGTCATAAAGTTCCTTGGGCAGTTTTGCGCCGAACTTCGCGTAGTGTTTTTCCCGCACATCGGAAATTTCTTTCTTCCAGCCTTCGATATCCGCCGAGCAAAGTTCCTTCATCACTTCGGCGCTGACGCCCGCAGGCGGTTCAATCGTTCCCGGTTTGGGCAGGTTGCCGATTGGCGTCTCAACGCAGTTGTCCTTGCCGTTGCAGCGGTCGAAAATCCACGCAAGGACTCTGCTGTTGTCGCCGTAGCCAGGCCACATGAACTTGCCCTCTGCGTCTTTGCGGAACCAGTTGCAGAAGAAAATCTTCGGCAGTTTGTCGCCTTTTCCCTCGTCATGCGCTTTTTTACCCAGATTGATCCAATGGTGGAAATAATCGCCCATGTGGTAGCCGCAGAAGGGCAGCATGGCAAAGGGGTCGCGGCGAATATCGCCGACTTTCAGATCAACAGCGGCGGCAGTAATTTCAGAGCCGGTGATCGAACCCATGAACACGCCGTGGAGCCAGCTTTTGCTTTCGTTTATCAGGGGGATTGTTGACGGACGCCTGCCGCCGAAAATAATCGCGCTTATCGGCACGCCCTTTGGGTCTTCCCACTCAGGCGCGATAACGGGGCACTGTCTTGCCGGCGCCGTAAAGCGGGCGTTGGCGTGGGCAATCGGTTC
>JAISSH010000064.1 GCA_031273265.1 Treponema sp. | reverse complement strand
AGAGATACTATAGCGAACACAGAGGAGCAACAGAGACTGTTAGACGGCTTGAGGGCGAACTTGAACGAGAGCGGAGAATTAATCGCCGGTTACGAGAAAACAATACAAGAGCAAGAAGCATAGCTGTCGAACTTACGGTCGCGGCTGAACGAAATGTCCGAAACTTACAGGACGCAGTCGCTCTTATCGGCGAGATACGCGCGAAACTCAAAGTTCTGGCGGATTTTTACAATAATAGCGATCCCGTTGACGGCGGCGATTAGCGGCGTTGAGGTAGAGAATAACGTTGCGTGACTTTTTTTTACTTGCACAGCCCGCTGGAAAGTTAGTTCAGAATAATTTATTTTACGGCGGGACCGAAGTTTACCTGCGGGATGACGGCGGCGGACTCGGATGCGGCTTTGTTTTCTTCTTTGATTGCGTCAAAAACTTCCTGACGGAAAACTTTTATCTTTTTGGGGGCGTCAATGCCTATGCGTACCTGATCTCCGCGGACTTCAATAATGGAAACCGTTATATCGTCTCCGATTACAACTTTTTCGTTTACTTTTCTTGAAAGTATCAGCATTATTATTTCCCCATCCGGTTCAATTCAGCGATAATGTCATGTCTTGTTTTCCAGCGTATGTCCGAAAGGATAGCCTGTTTTCCCGTCATGGTTTCCCTGTTTATTACAAGCGGTCCCTGAAGGTTAGCTGTCATTATTCCTCCGTCGGATGGAATTGTAACAATAGAGAATATAAGCGCGCTTTCTGGAGACGTTATCCCAATTTCATTCAGCTCTTCGTTGGCGATATTAACTTCGTAATCGGGGCGGAAAAGGAAGGGATTGATCAGCACAAACGCGATTTCTTTGTCATCAACGGACTGGAGCCAGAAAAAAGGCTGATGTTCCGCGTCTATCAGAACATACTCGACATAATCCTCAAAGCCGTAAAGCCCTTCGGGAATTGTTAATTTCTGCTTTTCATCTACTTCAATGTTCCCGAATGCCTTTGTATCTACTTTCATTTTATCTCCTGCCGCATTATCTCACAATTATTTTATCTCAGGAAGTCCAGCAAAGTGGGGGGAAGTATTCTCGCCGCCGTTTGCAGGCTTGCCTGATGCGCGAACTGCGCCATTTTCAATTCTGTCGCCGCATCCGCCATATCAAGACCGGTCTCGCGGGAAAGCATACTCGTTACGTTCGGAATCTCCCTGTTGATCCTCTCCCATGTCATTTCGGCGCGTTCCTGACGGCTGCCGACATCCGCCATTCTTACGGCGATGTTGTTAACGGCGAGATCCATTCCGGCGATTCCCTGACTGCCGACGAATTCACTGTCTCCCCTCAACATTCCGTCGCGCAGACGGATTACCATGTCAAATATTGAGCCGCCGGCAACACGCGCCGAAGGAGCCCAGTTGGGAGCGTTGTTTTCCATGTTGCCCCTGATGATTCCCAGATCGCGTAACACAGTCGCGCCGCCTTCGCGGTCTTCGGCGCGGATAAGGTGCGCGCTTGTTCCTTCAAGAGCAAGTCCCCTGCTCTGCGGATCAATGTAGGCTTTTACCGGAGCCGCCGAATCGTTGATCTTCGCGACAATGGCGGGTAACGTGTCCCCGACCGCCGCTTGAATTTCAACTCCGTCAATAAAGAAAGAGCCCGCGCTCTGCACCCTGTAATCTGTCGCGTCTACTGAAGAAAAAATCTGCATCTTCTCCGCCCAAAACGCCTCGTCCCCGCCCATGTCAAGTTCCAAAAAGGTGCGGTCGCTGATCTCAGCCCTTCGTGTCGCGCCTGAGCCTCGGTATTCAACGCGGACTATCATGTTCTCTTCGCCGCCGTCTACCCTTCCCTCCACGATGCGGAAAGGCTCCGTGTAAACTTTGTCGCCGGCAAATGCCTGTTTTGTATCGGGTCCGGTTTTGTTGGAAAGTGCCACTATTTCTTTTAACAGTTCGTTTACTTCAACCGCCATAATTTTTAGATCATCGGGAGAATAGACGCCGTTCGCTCCTGTTACGGCAAGTTCGCGTATTCTCTGGATTACGGAATTTGCCTCGTTCAGATAATCGTAGGTGTTGCTGAAATGTTCCATCGCGTATTGGTTGTTTATTTCGAAGCGTTCAAGACGGGCGAGATACGATTCATAGCGAACGGCGTGAGACGCGGCGATGGGATCATCTCTTAATTGATGAAGTCTGCTCTGTGAGCCGATCTTTCCCTGAATGTTTGAAAGCTGTTCTTCCTGCCGCCTGAGATAAAACTGAATGTCGCTTAACGGCATATCACTCGATATTCTTTTCATAACCTATCTCCTTTTTCGCCCTACACTCCAAGGCGGTTGATTATCGTGTCATACAATGAATTCATCGTCGTTATAAAACGCGCCGCGGCATTGTAGCCGTGCTGATAGCGAATCATGTTTGTAAGTTCTTCGTCCATGTTTACGCCGGAAACTGACTGTCTCCAGTCGGTAAAGAATTTCATTATGCGATTTTCCGTTTCCAGAGCGCGGCTCGACTGTTCTCCCAAAAGCGCGATGCGCCCGACAGAATCGGCGAAAAAATCGTCGAATGTTGAATGACTGCCGACCATGACCTGAGTATTCCTGATCGAGGCGATTGCCGCCGCCGCGTCTCCGTTGCCGGGATTTGCCGTCCTGCCGTTGTAGCCGAAACCGGCGGCGACTGAAGTCGGGTCTTTCAAAAGAGCCGGGTTGACTTCTATCCAGCCGGACGGATGGGCGACAGGAGCGAGCGCGTAGTCTTCCGCGCCTCCGCGAAGGCTTGTTACCGCGTTTTCCCTGTCCCAGCTAAAAGCGCCTTCCGCTCCCGATTGAAGAAGAACGCCGGAGTAGCCGACAAGGAAATGCCCCGAATCTTCCACATGGCGTATAACAAAATCGGGATTAAGCCGCTGACCGTTCAGTGTCTGCGCCGGAGTCGCTTTAAGCGAAAGTCTGCCGTCGCGGTTAAGGCGGGCGACAACTTCCGCGCCGGAATTGTTAATTCGCGTAACAATGTCATTCACCGTATCGGTGGAATAGTACGGCACTTCCACGTCGCCTTCCGCGCCGGAAAGAGTCATTACCCCTTCAAGACCCGGCTGCGCCTGTGAATCGAGCGAATTCTGCCCGTTTATGCGGTAAATATAACTGGAATCGAAAAGACCGTCGCCTGAGCGGTCGTAGTTTCCGTTTACGTTTGTAACAAAGGGATATTCTGAAAAGAAATTGTTTCCTGTTGTTCCGTTCGCGCCGTAGGCTTCGCTGTGAATCTCGTTTACAAGGTCTGTGAAATTCATGGTCATATTGTCAAGATTTTGAATTTCATTCTCAATTGTAAAATCGCGCAGTTCCATCAATGCTCCAAGACTGCCCTTTGTAAAAATAATATTTTCTTTTGTGTCCTGCCAGTGAATGAACGCGTAGCCTTCGGTGTCAATATCTTTTCGCATATCAAACTGACGCGCGATCTGTCCCTGCACAAGCACATGACCGGAAGTGTGCACCATAAATTCGTCCGGGTCTTTATTGCTTACCGTTACGTCAATTATGGACGAAAGCTTGTCAACCAGAAGGTCCCGCCTGTCCATAAGATCGTTGGGATTGTCGCCAATCGCCTTAATTCGCGTAATGTCTTTATTAAGCGCGGCAATCTGGCGGGTGATTTCGTTTATGCGCGAAACCGTTATCTGAATATCCTCGTCCGCCTGATCCTGAAGTCTTTTCAAATTGTTAAAATGATTATGAATACCGTCTATCAGCGTCTTTCCGCGCTGAAGAACAGCCGTTCTGAATTCGTTATCCGCGGCGTGCTGAGATAGTTCCTGCCACCCGTCCCAGAATTTATCCATTTTGCTTCGCACTGAATTCGCGCCTGTTTCAAGGTAGAACTGCTCCATTTCGTTGACATAGCGGTCACGGACTGTCCAGTAACCTTCTCCCGAAGCCTGTGCAACAATCCGTTTGTCCAAAAGCTCGTTCCGTACGCGCTCGATGCGCTCGACTACCGCGCCCTGCCCAATTTGTCCCGGCGTCTGCGCGCGGTTAAGCCCCGGAAGATAAATCGGCTCGAAGGGAACAATTTCCACCCTCTGCCGCGAATATCCTTCGGTTTTAACATTGTCAAGGTTATGACCGGTAGTGGCTAATGCCTGCTGGTGGGCATGCAAGCCCCTTCTTCCGATTTCCAAACCCATAAATGTTGAAGTCATATCGTTCTCCTTATTAGAAACTCTTGTTCAGCACGATGCTTCGCATATCATGTGAAAGATGATTTCCGTCGCTCGTGTACATCTTTCCGCCGCGCTCCGGAAAAACAGCGTCAAAAAATTCCTTAAGCGAAGATTTTACTCCCGCAAGGTAAGTCATAAGGGCGTCGTTCGCTATTCGCAATTTAAGCGCTTCCAGCTTGAGACTGCGGTAAACGGAGGTTAAATCATTTCGTTGTTTTTCCGGCAGTAGAGACACCATTTCATAAAAACGCCCCTTCGCGTCCTTGGCGGCGGAAAAGTTTTCCCTCTGAACAAGTGCCCCAAAAACCGTAAAAAGCCGTTCCCGTTCATCGTCAAGGCTTGCCAGCTTGTTTTCAACAGCGTTCATGCTGGTTACGCGGCTCTGAAAGTCCGCCCATTCCCGGTTAATAACCGCCAGACGCAGTTTTTCCTGTATAACGGCGGCTTCCTGAACAAGAGCACATTCCCGAATGAGTATATCCCTGCATTTCTCGTAAATCATGATTCTACCCCTCTTTACATATCGGCGTTTTTTATTGAGGTTTAAATTAAATTCGGGGGCAAAATTAACCTAAAGGCGCGGGGTGTTCTTTGGTAATTACAAGGATGTTTTTATCGTCAAGGCGGGAGTATTCTACCTTGTCCATAATTTTTTTGACTAGGAACACGCCCAAACCGCCGATTTCGCGTCCGATGAGGGGTTTTTTCAGGTCGGGTTCCGGCTGTTCAAGGGGGTTGTAGGGGCGACCTGAATCTTCAAATTTGATGAGCGTTTTATCCACAGTGGAAATGGAAACGGTAACGGAGCCGGTTTCGGGGGCGTAGGCGTAATTCGCGATGTTTATGAAAATTTCTTCAACGGCGATGCTGATTTCATTTCGCAAATCGGACGGGTATTTCAGTCCTTCAAGTTCGGCGTTTATTAAACTCATTACGACGTACAGGTTTTCAACTTTCGCTTCCAGTTTTAATTTTTTAATCGAATCGGAAGATGAGTATTCCCTGACTTTTAGAGCGAGCATTGTAATGTCGTCCGCCTGATCCGCTCCCGCGGCGAAGCTGTCAACGTCGCGCTTCACGGCATGAAGAAGATCTTTTGCGGAACTGTCCATATTTTTGTTGAGAGACGTTTGAAGGCGCTCTTCGCCGAACAACTCCTTGCCGCCGTTCATGGCTTCGGTTACGCCGTCCGTGTACAGGTACAGAGCGTCGCCGCTTTCAAGATAAATTTCTTCCTGCCGATATTTTGTGTCTTTCAAAAACGCCAAAACAAGGCAGGGGGCGGTCTTTATATACTCAAAGGAAGCGTTCTTCTTTTTTAAGAGCGGCGGATTGTGACCGGCGTTGACATAGACAAATCTTCCAGACGGTATGTTGTAAAAGCCAATAAACGAGGTAACAAACATTCCCGCATCGTTGCCCTCGCAGAGTTTTTTGTTAATCGATTCAAAAATTTCTTTCGGGCTTTTACAGAAACTGCAATTTTTGATAAGCGTTCTCGCTACTACCATGAAAAGCGCGGACGGAATACCCTTGCCGGAAACATCAGCTATTACAAGCACAAGATTATTTCTGTCTATAAAATAAAAGTCGTAAAAATCGCCGCCAACTTCCTTTGCCGGAATCATCGAAGCGTAAAGATCGAATTCCGTCCTGTCGGGAAACGGCGGGAAATGGCGCGGCAGCATACTCGCCTGTATCGCGGCGGCGACATTCAGTTCCGCGCCTATGCGTTCCTTTTCCGTGCGCTCATGGGCGCTTTCTTCTATGGATTTTTTCAAATCGCTTGTCATCTTGTTGAATGTCTGCGCCAACATACCCAATTCATCGTTAGACGATATTTTTATACTGGTATCAAGATTTCCAATGGCAAGCTGCGATACGTCCGTCGTTAGCTGAGTTATGGGCGCGTTAATAAACTTTGAAACAAAAACGTACGCAAGAAGCAGTATTATAACTGACGACAGTGCGAAAATCATGGAAAAACGAATGTTTTGTCTTTCCACTTCAAAGAAAATTTCGTTTTCAGGGATTTGAACCGACAAAAGCCAGCCGTTATCCATAACCTTGCCGAAACGCAGGTAATAAACGCCGTCAAACGTAAATGAATCCGCGTTTATATCCCAGGGAATGGTTTTTATTGAATCGCCTGTTTTGCTGTGACTGCTGTAAAGAATGTAATCTTTTTCCGGTACGCACAGCAAAACAAAACTGTTTTTAGTCGGGCTGATGGCTGATAATTCCCTGATGACTTCCTCTATTTCCCAATCCACCGTTGATATCGCGATAAGTTTTCCGTCGTCGTCAAAAATGCCTGAACCCGCCGTTGTCATCAGGCTGAACGAACCGCCGTCGTCAACATAGGGACGCGTCCAGACAACCTGAAATGGGCGCGTAACATTGTCAACAATATCGCGGTACCAGACCATATTGTGATAATCGTATTCATTCGCGGTGGAAGATACGTCTAACAGCACCTTTTCTTCGGCTTTGTCATAATACGCGTAAACGCTGGCGTGCGAGAGGTCTTTTCTGAAAGCGTACGGCTCAAACCAGAAACCGCCGCCGACAGAAATTGGAAAGCTGGTGATGTACTCAACCGCCAGACTTTCACCTAACTCCTCCGACTGCGCCTTGAAACAGAGCATACCGCCTATCGCGAAAAAAACCGAGCCGCGTTCAATCTCGGCTATTATTTTGTTTACCTTTTCCGTTTCAAAATCGACAATTTTTTCGATGCCCTCAAGACGCAGGCGTTTGTAATTTACGGTTGTTGATATTGAATAGATAACAAACGCGGCTCCTATTGCCGCGATAAAAAACAGAACGACAGATAAAATTTTTGCTCTTATTGAATACATACGCTAGTGTGTTACAAGCATTTCTTTTAGCGCGGTCATACCCAAAATATTTTTGACAATTTGCGAGGGACGTTCAATATTGAAAGTACCGCCGGCTTCAACCGCCTGCTTGTAAATTTTCAGAATAACCCGAATTCCGATAGAACTCAGATACTCAACCTGAGTCATATTCAAAATTATCACCTTCTGCCCCTCGTCCAGCGCGCTTTCCAGCTTAAAGAGAAGTATATCCGAAGTGTTGGAATCGATGCGTCCCTTCGCTATAAGCCTGCATGTTCCGTCTTTTTTTTCTTCTGTTATTACAAGGCTTTCATCTTTCATGGGTTTTTCCTCCGTACCCTGCGAATAAAATCATGTTAACTCAAACGGCGCGCTCAGTACAAGCTCATCGGGTTCTTCTTCGGCGGTTACGGGATTTTTTGCCCTTAATTTGATGTTTCCGTTTCTGCCGTCCGCCGTAATAACGGCTCCCTCTTCCCAGCGCCCGTCAAGAATAAGCTGAGACAGCGGACACTCCAGCTCTTTCTGGATTGTGCGGCGCAGTGGTCTGCCGCCGTATTTGGGGTCCCAGCCTTTTTCAATAAGAATGCGTCTTGCCGCCGGAGTTATTTTAAGAGTGTAATTCTGCTCCTCAAGGCGGCGGGAAAGTTCGGCGAATTCAATGTCGAAAACGGCGTCTATCTGCTTACGGTTCAAAGTATTGAAGACGACGATTTCGTCCACTCTGTTGATAAATTCTGGGTTGAAAATCCGGCGCAGTTCGCTCATCGCCGCCGATTCAATTTCACCCGCGCTCATCAGACCGCTTCCAGAGGAGAACCCAAGCCGCGATTCCTTTGAGATTTCACGCACGCCGGCGTTACTCGTCATGATGATGACCGTGTTGCGGAAATTGACCGTATGTCCCAGACTGTCGCGCAATTCTCCCTCTTCCATCACCTGCAGTAGAATGTTGAAAATATCGTGATGCGCTTTTTCAATTTCATCGAACAGGATCACGCGGTAGGGATTGCGCCTGATTTTTTCGGGGAGCATACCGCCTTCTTGATAACCGACATAGCCCGGCGGCGCGCCTACAAGACGGGAAGCGTTGTGTTTTTCCATAAAGTCGGACATGTCGATGCGAACAAGGGCGTCTTCATCCGCGAAAAGATACTGCGCGAGTTTTCTCGCAAGAAGGGTCTTTCCAACGCCGGTCGGACCAAGGAAAATGAAAGAGCCCATCGGTCGGCGCGGCGAAGAAACTCCCGCCCTTGATCGCCTGATAGCGGATGCGATTCGCGTTATAGCGTCGTCCTGCCCTATCACGCTTTTGTGCAGTTCATCTTCAATCTGCAGAAGACGGCGGGATTCCTGCTCTTCAAGGTGCATCACGGGAATTCCGGTGGCTTCGGTTACTACGCGGCGCACATCGTCATCGGTTACACGCGGACGCTCGTTCATTGACGCGTTTTGCCACGCCTCCTGAGCCGCCTCAAGCCGCGCCCTTAACAGACGTACTTTGTCCCTCACCTCGGCGGCGCGTTCGTAATCCTGCGCGCTTACATACACGCTCTTTTCATCACATAACTTGCCGATTTCGGCTTCAAGACCGGTAATTTCAGGCGGCTGTTCGCGCGTCTCAAGTTTTCGCATTGCTCCCGCTTCGTCAAGAATATCAATTGCCTTGTCCGGCATAAACCTGCCCATTATGTAACGCTGCGCGAGTTTTGCCGCAAGAAGGAGCGAGCTTTCGGTATACGCCACCTGATGGTGTTCTTCATACTTTTTACGGATGCCTTTCAAAATTTCCAGAGTATCATCGAATGACGGCTCTTCAACAATTACCGCCTGAAAGCGGCGTTCAAGAGCGGCGTCTTTTTCAAAATGCTTGCGGTATTCAGCTAACGTCGTAGCTCCTATACAGCGTATCTCGCCGCGCGAAAGTCCCGGCTTTAACATATTCGACGCGTCAAGAGTTCCCTCCGCGCCGCCCGCGCCGATTATCGAATGTATTTCGTCAATAAACAGAATGATATTTCCCGCCTGATTCACTTCGCGCAGTATTTTTTTTATCCGCTCTTCAAATTCGCCTCGGTACTTTGTTCCGGCGACTATCATTCCCATATCAAGGCTCAGTATTCGTTTGCCGGAAAGCGCTTCGGGGACAGCCTCGCTCACCAAAAGCTGTGCGAGTCCTTCAACTATCGCGGTTTTCCCGACGCCCGGCTCTCCGACCAAAATAGGGTTGTTCTTTGTCCTGCGCGCAAGAATACGCACGGCGCGGGTTATTTCGGCTTTCCTGCCGACAACCGGGTCCATCTTCCCAGCCCTGGCGAACGCGGTAAGATCGCGCGAAAAATTATCAAGAATAGGGGTAAGCACAGGATAGGTCGCCGGCTTTATGCGCGGAACATGGCGTTCCGTCTCAGTGCCGTTTTTACTTTGGACAGCCGTTCTTTCCCTGTGAATAAGGTAGGGCTGGTATCTTTGCGCGCTCACATATTCGCCGTCGCTCCTTGAGCCCGGCTGACTGAAAGTGGTCTGGATTATCACCTTCATCATATCGTTATCCACGGCGCGCTGGTTAAGGTACACCTGAACGCTTGAATCCTGTTCGCGCATGGCGGCAAAAAGAAGATGCTCCGTACCAAGGAAATCGCTCCCCATCGCCCTTGCCTCTTCTGTTGCAACGTCCAGCATATTCTTGGTGCGTTTTGAAGGAGGAACTTCTCCGCGTATTATAAGACCGGGAATGCGCGGAATGGAACTTTCAAGTATATGTTTGAATTCGCCCAAGTCGATACGCAAAAACATCAGCGCTTTGCAGGCGGTTCCCCCGCCTTCTTTGAGCATGGCGATAATAATATGCTCCGGCAAGAGCTGGTCGGAATTGAAACGCCGCGCCTCTTCCTGAGCGTTTATCGAAAGAAGCCTCTGAACCCGCTGTGTTAATCCTTTGAACAAGAAAGCACCTCATTTAAGCTGTTTTTTTGATTATAGTCTATTTTCGGCTGTTTATCAATGCCGAGTCAACTTTAACCGTGTCCCCGATCCCTACCCCGGCGCGGGAGAACCAGCCCTGAGGCGTTTCCAGAGCGTAGCGGGCGGAACGGCTTGAGGAGACCGAATTGAGGTCGTGGGGCTGCATATTTTTAATTTCTATGATCCTGCCGTTGTAGGCGATAAACGCTATGGAAAGGGGGATTTGGGTATTTTTCATCCAAAAAGACAGAACCTCGTCTTTTTCAAAAACAAAAAGCATTCCTTCGCCGTCGGGGAGTTTTTTTCTGAACATGAGACCGCGTCCGCGTTCTTCCTGAGTGCGGGCAATTTCCGCTTTTACAACGGCGACCGTCTGTCCGTCCCGTTCAATGGGAAATTCCCGTACCTCAAGTTTTTGCGCGGAACAAGACGCGGTAGTAAAAATGAAAATAAAGAAAAAAGTTAACCACGAACCGCACAAACACCACGAACCTGTAATCCTAAATCTTCCATTTGTTCGTGATTGTTGGTTGTTAGTGGTAAATTTCAAGAACGGATAATCAGAACTCATTCAGGAAATCCTGACGGAGGCGCACCTGTCCGGATTCAACAAGACCGGATTCGCTTACAATGTCGTCAAAGACCGCCTTGTCGATGTATTTTACGGTCAGCGGACGTTCAATCGCGATTCGGGTCTGCTCTGTTTCCCAAACAGCCGATCTTGGATCAAGGTATGAAGGCTGACCGTATTTTTCAACAAACTGGGTAAAAACAGAATAATGGTCTATGATTTCGGTGTTGAGGGTAAAAGCCATGATGAAAACGGAGCTTTCCCTTAACTGAAAAAATGCCCGTTTAATAAAGGATAGACCGGTTGTCTCTACGAGGCTCTGATCCTTGATAGGCAGAAAAGAAACGTCCCTGTCGCCCCGGAAATTGAAAAGAGTGTCCTTTACCAGAGTTTCTTTCAAGTCGTCAAGGTTCATTCCAAGCGTAAGCTGGCGGAACTGACGCGGCAGTTCGCTTCCTTCCTGAGACGCTTCCTGCGCCTGAACGCCTGTCTGCCGCAGGAAGAGAAAAGCGGCAAAAGCAAATATCATCAATTTGTACTTCATCGTTTTTATTATCGGATATTTTTATGAAAAAAGCCTGTTAAACCATTCCTTTCTTTTCCATGCGGGCTTTTTCAAGCTGCTGCATCTTGCGGAAATAGCCGTTTTGTCTCGCGATTTCCCTTACATCTTTGACAAATATTTTATCGTTCATTATCTGAAAAGCGCGGTTTTCCAGCAGTTTTTTCCCGATTAACGCGCCGTCCGAAGGGGAAAGCCCTACCATATTGCTCAATTCCTTGATTCCAAAATCAAATGAAAAATTGGTCGCGTTATTTACATCGATCTTTTTCTTGTCAATTTGAATTTGGAGCATATCATACATGCGCCCCAGAGGATCGTCTATCTGCGTGTTGGCAAGCTGTTTGTAGATGAGCCAAATCCGCTCGGACAGCAGGGTTGTAAGACGCGCGATAAGCTGAGGCTGGCTTGAGATCATCTGCTGAAAATTTTCACGGTTAACAGCCATAAGCTGGCAGTTTTCGTAAGCGACGGCTCCAGCCGCTCTGGGCTTGGATTCCAAAAGAGCCATCTCTCCGAAAATATCGCCGCTTTTCAGCACGGCAAGAAGTATCTCGTTATCTTCTGTAATTTTGACAATTTTAACCGCGCCTTTCTGTATGATAAAAAGTTCGTCTCCCGGCTCGCCCTCGCAGAAAATAATCCCGTCTTTGGGATAGGCGCGAACGTTCTCTCCCGGCTTAAATTCCTTTGGAGGGTTTTTTACATAGGGGGCGATTTTTTTCATTCGTTCAACAGCCGTCTTTACACTCGCTCCATTGGGGCAATGCTTTATGTATTTATGATAGGCGTAAAAAGCCTGATTAAACTGATTCAATTTGGAATAGTACTCGCCAATGTTGAAAATGTGCCCAAAGTCTTCACCCGTAGCTCTATTTTTCAGGGTAAGAAGCGTAAGGGCTTCGTCAAGGTAGCGCATCCGCTTTGAAAATTGAAGGATAATTTTCATGGCAACCGGCGCGTTGTTCTGTATCAACTGGCTGAACTGATCCCTATGAACAGATATAAGGGTAACGTCCGTGAGCGCCTGCGCCGTCTCAATATGGCTATGACCGGACATGGTAGAAACAACGCCGAAAAAATCACCGGGACCCAGAACATCGCCCTGTTCCTCAGCTACAATCTGCACTTCCTTGGAAAGCCGCACCTTACCCGACCGTATAATAAAGAACCTGTCCGCGTTTCTCTTGCCCTCAACGATAATATAAGCGTCTTTGGCAAAATTGACAAAAGTTAATTGTAATGGCGCGTCCATGTCTCCCCTTTTTTACCCTTATTGATCAGTATAGAAATTATATCGTCATATTGTCAACCGGGGTTAAATAACCTCATACTCGCAGAAATATATGCCTAAAACTGTTTTTGGGGGGCAGCCAGCCTGAAAGACATATCAATTTTATAGCGTATTTTACCGATACTTAGAAAAGGCATGAATAAACGAATAAATTTTGAAGATACAATTTTTATCCTGAATGTCAGAATCAGGATGATTCGGGACCTCCTTCATCTTGATACGGATACAGGGCTGTTTCTGCGCCAAACTATGGGCGATCTGGAATTCATGAATTCCGTGCTGGATATGCTCATGGAAAAGTTCATTGCCAACATCAAGTTTCTGGACAGGGAAACTGAAGCCGACAATCTGTCGGACGCAGAATGGCAGTTCAGCCAGCTTATAAACGAATTAACCAACAATACAAGCCCCTTCTCCCCCGCCCGTTTTCCGGAAACTCAGGCATGGATCGATAAATTCAGAAAAGACAGCTTGAAAAGGCAAAAGCAAATTGACGAAGCGTATGTTCCGGCGGGCAATTCAGTAACAGAACCTGTGGTAAGCAACGCCGAATTAAACGGACTTTTAGGCAGTTTAGGGAGTCCATGAGGATAACAGGCGGACTCCTGTGCGGCAGAACAATTGCCGTTCCTCCCGGAATAATCAGACCCAGCATGGACAAAATGCGCGAATCTTTTTTTGGCTGTCTCGGCGATCTGTCCGGGCTTTCCTTCCTTGACATTTTTTCAGGTTCAGGAATTATCGCCCTTGAAGCCGCTTCACGCGGAGCCGCGTATGTTGAGGCGGTCGAACAGGACAAACTGAAACGCAAGACCCTTCTTGAAAATGTTTCCATTTCCCCAATACGGATTCAATGCCGTTTTATGCCCGCGGAACTGTACGTAAAAAGGGCGAAAAAATCCTTCGATATAATTTTCCTTGACCCGCCCTTTCCGTATAAATACAAATGGGAGCTAATCGCGGACATCGCGTCGTCCTGCCTTGTGCGCGGCAATAGCAAAATCCTGATCCACCGTCCGCGCGAAGACGCGGCGTTTTCCGGTCAAAAAGACGGAATTAATAACCTGATTAAAACCGACAGCCGCGAATACGGAAGATCGGTGGTAGATTTTTTTACAGTAAAATAAACTTGTTTTTTGTACAAAAAACGCTGATAATATAATATAGGGAGAAAATCCCACAAGAAAAATATTATGGATATTAAAAAAACATTTGAAAAATTTGATGACCAAGGCTCATTCCTCAAAGTATCTTCAACGACACCTGTAGAAAGCCCGACAAAGGCGGCGCTGAACCGCAAGGGCAACCAGCTTTACAATGACGGGAAAATTGAGGAAGCGCGCAGGATTTTCCTGACCACGGGATATTCCGACGGACTTGCCAGAGTCGGGGATCATTACAAGTCCAAAAATCAATTTATCGATGCCCTGCAAATGTACTGGCTCGCGCCGGATCGAACAAAATCCGAACCGCTGATTGAACAGCTTGCCCTTGTTCTGCGCGGCATGATTGACGAGCCAGAAGACATAGGCGTCTTTCACGTTGATCAGGAGCAAAATGATGAATAACAAAACGCACGAAGACAACAACGCCCCGAGCGAACAGCACAGAATATCGGAAATTTCAAAAACCGGCTATCATCTTCTGAAAGAAAACAGGATTGACGACGCCATAGACTGCTTTTCAAAAATTCTCGCTCTTGATGAAAACAACAACTACGCCCTTGTCGGCATGGGAGACGCGAGCAGAAAACAGGGTCAGATTCGCGAAGCCGTTAATTTTTACCAAAGATGCCTTGAGCATCATCCCGATAACAACTACGCTCTTTTCGGACTTGCGGACTGTTACAAGGCAATGAATCAGTATCAAAAGGCGATTGAAATTTGGGAGCAGTACCTTCTTCATGACGACAAAAATATCACCGTTCTTACCAGAATTGCGGACGCTTACAGAAAAGTAAAAGATTTTTCCAATTCCAAATTAATTTATATGCGGGTTTTGGAAATGGAAGACAACAACCCCTACGCCATCATCGGTCTGGGACATTTGCACTACGATTTCAAAGAATACAAGGACGCGCTTTTTTATTGGGAAAAGATGATGTCAATCAACAGCGAAAATATTGATATCCGCGTCCTAACTTCCATCGGCAACTGCCATAGAAAATTAAAAACCTTCAGCGAAGGCGTACCGTATTTTGAATCGGCTCTCAAAAAAGAGCCAAATAATTTTTACGCTCTGTTCGGACTTGCCGACTGTTACCGTGGAATGAACCGTCTTGAAAAATCACTTGAATACTGGAACCGTATTCTTGAACAGGACCCGAAAAACAAAATGATACTAACGCGCACGGGCGACGCTTACCGCAATTTAAATGAATTTGAAAAAGCAAAAGACTTTTATGAAAGAGCGTTGAATATTGAATTTGACACATACGCGGTGATGGGGCTTGCGATGCTTTCCAAAGTACAGGGAAAATTTGAAGAAGCGATAACGTCATTCAAGCGTCTGATCCAGCAGGATAGCAGGAACTACCGTCTTTATTCTGAACTTGCCGATTGTTATCTGAAAGCGGGCTCGCGCATTAAAGCCGTTGAAACTCTTGAAGAATTTCAAAAGCTCGGAATTAAAAACCCAAGAATATCAGAGATGCTCGATAGCATTTAATTTAATGGAGCATTTACCGTCGCTGGCAGGGCTGCCGCTTCAGGAAATAGAAACACTGCTCTCCCCTCTCCCGCGTTTTCGCGCTTCTCAAATTTACAAATGGATAGTCCGCGGAGTAAGCGATTTCAGCCAAATGACCGACATTCCCCATTCTCTGCGGCAGGAGTTTGCCTCGCGCTTTTCGCTGTATTCGAGCGTTATAGACAGCTTCCATGAGGACAGGCAGGCGAAAAAAGCGGTAATAAAGCTGAAAGACGGTTTAAAAATTGAAGCCGTGCTTCTTAACGACGGTAAAAAACGCCTTACCGCCTGCCTTTCAACGCAGGCGGGCTGTCCCGCGGACTGCGTTTTCTGCAAAACCGGCAGTCTTGGATTTGCGCGCGATCTTTGCGCGGAAGAAATCGCCGAACAGTTTTTATTTTTGCGTAACGCCGCCGCGGATACGTTAGGCGACGAGCATATACGCGATAATCATATAATCGAGAACATTGTTGTTATGGGCATGGGAGAGCCTCTTTTAAACCTCGCGCAGTTACGCATGGCTGCCGCTTTTTTTACAGACCCCGATGGAATGAATTTTTCAAAGCGAAGAATAACTGTCTCCACCTGCGGCATTTGCGGCGGACTCTTTGACATTGCCGAAAACGGTCCCTTTATTCGCCTCGCTCTCTCGCTGACAACCGCCGATGAGCCGCTGCGTCAAAAACTGATGCCCATTACAGCCGCCAATCCTCTTAAAAAAGTGAAGGAAGCCCTCGCTCTTTTTCAAAAAAAAGGCGGCGGGCGCGTTACTCTGGAAGCAGTACTGCTCGGCGGCGTCAACACCCGCGGCAAAGACGCGCTTTCCATCGCCGAATTTGCCAAGGGGCTTGATACTGTCGTAAACATCATTCCATGGAATCCCGCCGATGGTCTGGAATTTGAGGGCAAGCCTTTGCGTGAACCGGACAGAGAGGAAATTGAAAAATTTATTGGCCTGCTGGAAAGCAAGGGGTTAAAAGTTACAAAACGCCTGCGCAAAGGACGCGGCGTAAACGGCGCATGCGGACAGTTGGGATGCCTGCGCTCATAATCACGGCTTCACTTTAAAATAGAATCCGAAGCAGTTTTCGCCTGACTTTCTGTTTCATAAATGCTTAAAACTTCTTCTTTCAGCCAGCCCTGCTGGTTTCCCTCCGTCAACACCCATGATGTAAAAACTCCGCCGCTTTTCACGGTCTGCCGCCTGAGAATGCGAACAAGAGAGCCGCGCCGCAGATACCCAAGCGAAGGGCTGTTCTGATCCGGGTCCGCCATTATATGCGTAAATGACGCGGTAATAACGCCAAACCCGATATAATCCCTTGAAAGGGGGGAAGTAACAGGCGGAATAACGGGACTTTCATCTTTTTTAGCAAAACATGAAAAGAGAATCGCGGTAAAAAATAGAATCATCAATTGACTAAAAACATGTTTCATAGCTATTCTCATGTTAATGAAAAATATAGCCGTTTTCACGGTTTTAGTCATCATTTTTATTTCTTTTTTGGCGGATAATTCCGCGTATTGCTTGGATTCAAATAAAGAAAGAAAATACGTTTTCTCATTTGGAACTCAATTCGGCTTTGTCTATGGTCAGGCATTTGAACTTGTCTACCCAACGCCCGGCGAAACTAAGGGCGAATTGTTAAGCGAACTTAGGTGGGACATGAAACCTGTTTTTTACTACGGCGTTAAGCTGGATTTCAATCTCGCCAATATAATGAGCCGTCCGGGTTTTTTTTCTTCTGTTTCATATAAAACCGGGATTCCCGCCGATTCCGGCGTCATGGAAGATCGCGACTGGATGTCTGTGGAAAATAGAGAGCTTACCAATTTTTCCAGCCACACAAACAAAACCGGCGATTTTTACTGGCTGGATGCGGTTGTCGGTGCTTCTGTTCCAGTTAAAAATTATTTTTATATTAAGCCGTTTTTAAGCGGTTCATGGATGCGTTTTTCATTTACCGGAAGGGACGGATATTTAATTTACGCAAGAGAGAAAACTTATAATCCTATCACCGGTAATCCTGAGACATTTTACCCTATTAATGACAAACCAGATGAAGGAAATTTATCAGGTAACGTAATCACTTACAAACAGGATTGGCTTCTGGTTGCCGCAGGATTTTCAATCGGCACAAAATTACTTTCTCCTTTTTCTTTTGAACTTTCATTCCAAATCAGCCCTCTTACCTATTGCGCCACTATGGATGAACATCTGTTAAGAAGCATCACATTCCGTGATTTTACCTATATGGGACTTTTTCTTGAACCGAGTGGCAGTTTTTCTTTTACTTTGGAAAGGATCGAATTTTCTCTCGAATTCGCTTACAGGCATATCGGCAGAACAATTGGCGAATCGTATAAGAAAGAAAATGACGGCGATTATCTTTATTCGCCAAACGAAGCCGGCGCGGGACTTTCATTGTCGGACTTGCGTTTTATCGTTAAGCTGAAATTTTAATTAATATTGCCGTTCGGCGCGGTGACAAAATCACAATTTTACTTTATTCTGTACTCATGAACGAACTGACATTACAGGAACTTTTACAGAGGCGCGAAAAATTCATCGCGCTTATGACAAGCCGCTTTCCCCGCTGGGACAGCGCGGTAATTATGGAAAGCGTGAACAAGTATTACTTTACCGGAACTATACAGGACGGTGTTCTAGTTATCCAGCGGGACGGAAAACTCATCTACGGGGTCAGGCGCAGTTTTGAACGCGCTCTTGAGGAATCGCCCCTGCCATCTGAGGAAATTATCAACATTGGCACATACCGCGATCTTGCGCAGAAAACCGGCGGCAGTCTGGGAGAGGTTTATGTCGAAGGGGACACCATGCCGCTCGTAACGCGCGACCGGCTTGCGAAATATTTTAAAATGGATAACGTTGGCTTCCTCGATTCTGTGGTTCGGACTGTGCGCGGCGTAAAATCGCCCTACGAGCTTGAAATTATTCGCCAGTCCGCGCGGGCGCACCGCAAACTTCTTGAAGAAAGCGTCCCCGCCATTCTGCGCGAAGGAATGACTGAGCATGAATTTTTGGGAGAGATGTCGCGCGAAATGTACCGGCTGGGCTATCAGGGCATGGCGCGTTTTCATCAGTTTCAGATTGATATAAACATCGGGCAGATAGGGTTTGGAACTAACGCGCTTGTTCCCACTTGGTTTGACGGTCCGGGAGGCTGCCGCGGCAACGGTCCGTGGGCTCCCTATTCTGGCGACGCGGAGAAAAAATTGAAAAAAGGCGAGCCTGTTTTTGTTGACGTCGCTTTTGGAATGAAGGGCTACCACAGCGACAAAACGCAAGTTTATTTTTTTGGAGACGAAGCGCCGAAGGATTTTTTGGAAGCGCACAGTTTTTGCATCGGCATACAGAAGCGTCTTGCGCAAATGCTAAAACCGGGAGAGATACCCTCGAAAGTCTACGAAACCGTCATGGCTTCCATTCCGCCGGAGAGACAGGAGCATTTTATGGGAGTGTCGCCTAACCACAGGGTAAAATTTTTGGGTCACGGCGTTGGGCTTAACATCGACGAGTTTCCCGTAATAGCGAAAGGTTTTGACGAGCCGCTGGAGGAGAACATGGTTCTCGCTCTTGAGCCAAAGTACGCAGTCAGCGGAACAGGCATGGCTGGCGTTGAGGACACCTACGTTGTTACAAAGAACGGAGGCGAGTGCCTCACCGGAGGCGGACGTGACATTATTTTTGTAGTATAATGCCTGTTATGGAAAAATTTAAACACAGAAAAGCCGCCGTTCGCGCGCGGCTGGTTACGGAAAACGGAAAGCCCGCGGCAAATCAGGATGTAAAGATCAGCCAGAAAAGCCATCAGTTTCTCTTTGGCGGCGGCGGTTTTGACGCTGTGGAACTTGCAGGCGACGGAACCGCGGTAGATGAGACAAGAGCCGCTTTTTTGCGGGAAAAACTCGGCAAGATTTTCGCGATTAACAATTACGCTACCCTGCCCTTTTACATTGGGCGCTATGAGCCAGAAGAGGGCAAGCCTGATGAAGCGCGCTTAAAATCAAGCGCGCGCTGGTTTACCGAACGGAACATCATTACAAAGGGACATCCTCTGTGCTGGCATACGGTCTGCGCGCCGTGGCTCATGAATTATTCAAACTCAGAAATCTTAAAAAAGATCATCGCGCGCATTGAGCGGGACGTATCGGCTTTCGCCGGGTTGATTGATATTTGGGACGTTATCAACGAAGTTGTTATCATGCCGGTTTTTGACAAATACGACAATGCCGTTACGCGAATATGCAAAGAATACGGACAGGTGCGGATTGTTCAGGAAGTGTTTCAGGCGGCGCGGCGCGCAAATCCAGACGCGGTATTGATACTAAACGATTTTGACACGTCGAAAGATTATGAAATTCTAATAGATAAATGTTTACAGGCGGGAATTCCCATTGATGTGATCGGCATTCAGTCGCACCAGCATCAGGGTTATTGGGGCGCTGAAAAGGTGCGCGATGTCATTGAGCGTTTTTCCCGTTTCAACCTGCCTTTGCATTTTACGGAAAACACTATCATCTCAGGCGATCTTATGCCGCCGCATATCGTAGACCTGAACGATTGGCAGGTTGAAGAATGGCGGACTACTCCTGAGGGAGAGGCGCGCCAGGCGGCGGAAATTTCCGAAATGTACGAAATACTTTTCGCTCATCCTTCCGTACACGCCATAACAACATGGTCGTGTGCGGATAACGCGTGGCTGCATGCGCCCGCCGGTTTACTGCGGACTGACAACAGCGAAAAACCGTCGTACCATGCCCTGCGTTCAAAAATTGAAAATGAATGGCGCACAGAAACAACAGTCCGCAGTGATTCGGAGGGTTTTATCAACATGGAAGGTTTCAAGGGAAAGTACCAGCTTTCCTGCACGGGCAAAACGGCGTCCTTTGAACTGGACGGAAAAAAAGACGCTGTCGAACTTATTCTTACCAACTATCCATAGCGGACTTAAAAGCGTCTCCTGATGCGAGGATTATCTTTTCGTCAATACAGTAGGCAAAGCGCAGCCAGCCGGGTTTTCCAAAACCGGAGCCGGAAACTCCCAGAATCAAACTTTTTTTCAAATGCTCGACAAACGCCTTATCATCGGTTTCATTCCTTCCGGTTTTGCTTTTCGGGACTTTGCAGAAAAGATAGAACGCTCCTTCCGGCACGGTGTACTCGATGCCCGCTTCGTCCAGAATTTTCATAAAAGCGTCCCTCCTGCGCCTGTAGATTGAAACATCCACCCGCGCGTCGGTAAGCGAAGCCACTATTCTCTGCATCAGCGCGGGGGCGTTAACAAAGCCCAGCACTCTTGCGCAGTAAATCAAACCGTTGACAACTTCGTCCCTGCCGGACATCGCGGGGTTTACCGCGATGTAGCCGATACGCTCTCCGGGAAGAGACAGGTTCTTTGAATAGGAACTGACTACGATTGACTCGCTGTAACAGCTTAAAAAAGGCGGCACGTTTTCCGTGTACGCGATTTCGCGGTAGGGTTCGTCGGAAACAAGATACGGCAGCCGTCCGGTTTTTTTTCCGTGTTCCGCAAGAAGCGAGGCAAGATCGGCAAGGACGGAAGCGGGATAAATTTTTCCCGTTGGGTTGTTAGGTGAATTGATCAATACAGCGGCTGTTTTTTCACTAAGAGCCGCGCCGATTGCGGCTAAATCAGGATTAAAGTCGTCTAACGCCGCGGCTTCGACAAGTTTCGCCCCGCTGTTAGACGCATAGGCGCGGTATTCCATGAAGAACGGCTTCGTTACGACAATTTCATCGCCCGGATTGCAGATTGTCTTAAAGACCGTGTTCAGTCCTCCCGCCGCCCCCGCCGCCATTATCACAGACGAGCCGTCTATGTTAACATTCTGTTCTCTGGAAATTTTTTTCGCAAGCGCTTCCCTCACATGGGGATAGCCGGCGTTCGGCATATAACCGTGTGAGCCTTTTTCGTCTTCCTGCGCCAGTTTCACAAAAATTTCGTGAAAAGCCGGCGGCGGTTCAATGTCGGGATTTCCGAGGGAAAAATCAAAAACTTTATCCGCTCCATGCTGTTTCTTTAACTGTATTCCCTCTTCAAACATTTTCCGAATCATGGAAGATGAAGAAAGCGCGTTTTTAATTCCCTCAGCTATCGGCATATTCCCCCCTAAACCAAAGTACGCGCCGTGCGTACAATATCCGCGAAAATTCCCCCGGCTGTAACCTGCGCGCCGGCTCCCGGTCCTTTTATGACCATCGGAAGTTTTGAATAACGGTCGGTTGTAATAACGACAATGTTGTCGCTGTCCACAAGCGAGCGGAAGGGGCTGCCTTCGCTTTCGCCGCGAAGAGAAAGGCTTGCCTTTCCTTCTTCAATTACGGCAACATAGCGCAGGAGTTTGCCTTCCGAGGCTGCCTGCGCGCGGCGTTTTTCGTAGGCGGCATCTGATTTTTCAAGCTCAAGGAAAAAAGCGTCGATATCCTTAGCCTTGAAACAGGCGGCGGGAAGTATCGGCTCAATTGTTACATTGGCGAATTCAAGGGACAGCCCGCATTCTCTGGCGAGGATCAGCGCTTTACGCGCCGCGTCCATCGCGTTAAGGTCGTCCCTCGGATCGGGCTCTGTGTAACCCTTTGCTTTCGCGTCGCGCACAAGAGCGGAGAATGATTTTGAGCCGTCGAAGTTGTTGAAAATAAAACTCAATGTCCCAGAAAGCACCGCTTCTATGCGCCGCATCTTGTCTCCTGAAAGAGAAAGGTCGCGCAAAGTGGAGATAACAGGCAGTCCCGCCCCAACCGTACATTCGTACAGATAGGGGATTCCCCTTTCTCTGGAATAGGAAGTCAGTTTTTTATAGTAACTCAGCGAACCCGAATTCGCTTTTTTATTTGGCGTAACGATTGGTATTGAGTGCTGTAGAATTTTTTCGTAAGAAGCGGCAATATCCTCGCTTGCTGTACAGTCGCAAAAACATGAATTGGGAAGGTTAAGCGACACCATCTTTTCTATGAAAGCGTCAAGGTTGAAAGGTTCAGTTTCCTTGCCGCCTTCATTCGCCAATTTTTTCGCTTTTTTGGGATCAAGCCCGTCCTGCGAAAAGATCATTCTGTCGTAATTCGCGACGCCTATAAGATTCACTTTTATCAGGTCTCTGTGCGCCAATTTTTCAACGTTATCAGCAATTTGATCAAGCAGAGTGCCGCCGATAAGCCCCGTTCCGGTCAGAAATAGATTAACGGATTTCTGGTTCGCGAAAAAGAACGCGTCGTGAATTGCGTTGAGCGCCTTGTCTTCGTCCTGTTTGGAAATTACTGCGGAAATATTTGTCTCCGACGACCCCTGGGCGATTGCGACTATATTGACGCCGTTGCGTCCCAGCGCGTGAAAGAATTTTCCCGAAATGCCTGATGTACTCTTCATCGCGGAGCCAACGACGGCTATTATCGAAAGATCGGCTTCCACAACGGGTTTTTCAATAGAGCCATTTTTTATCTCGTGCGCGAATTCTTCCTTCAGCGCCGCGTCCGCTTCCGGCGCGTCATTGGGCAGTACCGCGAAACATATCGAATATTCGCTTGAACTCTGCGTTATCAGCATAACGCTTATGCCTCTTGCAGCTAACGCGCCGAACACTCTCGCGGAAAAGCCGCAAACGCCCACCATGCCCGACCCTTGAATCCTTACAAGCGCGGCGGCGCTTATCGAACTTATCCCCCTGATTGGGAATTTCCCAAGAGGGGCGTTTTTATAAATCCGCGTCCCTGCCGACGAAGGATTAAAGATATTGCGTATTGAAATGGGTATGCCTTTTTCAAGAGCCGGTTTGATCGACGGCGGAAAAAGAGAGCGCGCGCCGAAGTGGGAAATTTCCATCGCTTCAATGTAGGAAATTTCTTCTATCAAGAAGGCGTTTTTTACGTGTTTTTGATCCGCGGTAAAGATACCGTCAACGTCTGTCCAAATCTCAAGCTTGTCCGCTCCTATAGCTGCGGCGAAAACAGCGGCGGTTAAATCCGAACCGTCGCGTCCGAAAGTGGTTGTATGCCCGTCTATTGTTGAACCGATAAAACCGGTTGCCGTCTTGAGATGTTTTTTTGAACTCTTAAAAAATGAGCGGATATTATCTTCCGTCTCTTTCTTCAAAATCTCCGCCCTGCCGTATGACGCGTCTGTTTTTATCAATTCCCGCGCGTCCAGAAAATCGGCTTTTATGCCGTTTGCTGAAAAAATGTCGGCAAGCAGACGCGCAGACAGCCTTTCTCCAAAACTCATCACCAAATCCAGACTGCGCTTGGAAAGCTCCCCCAAAAGGGAAATACCGTCCAATGTCCGTGACAGTTCTTCAATATCAATTTCGACGCCTTTAACTGCTTTTTTTCGCTCCGCGCCCTTTAAAAACTCCGCAGCGCGGTCATTATGCAACGCGCGAAGAGCGTCAAGCTCTTTGGCATAGTTTTGCCCGCCAGCCGCTTTTTGAGCCAACTCAATAAGGGCGTCGGTTACCCCTGAAAAAGCGGCAACTACCGCTACAGGAACCTTTCCTAAGCGCTCCTTATCCCGCAGAATATCAATAATTCGGCTAATTCCCTGCCTGTTTCCTGTTGATGTTCCGCCAAATTTAACTACCAGCATAAATAATCTCCATTGTTACCAAATACTACTTTATTTTATTTTTTATTTATAGTAGTCTGATAAAATGATTGAGCGAATTTCTTGGGGTATTAAAAATTGAAATTGGTCTTATTGATATTCATTGCTTCAGTTGTTCTGTCAACCGGCGCCGTCTCTTTGATTCTGTGGCTTTCGCACCGGAAAGAATGGTATGATAATGTTGACGAACGAAAAATCCACTCAGGAAATATTCCGCGTCTTGGCGGGATTGGTTTTGCTTCCGCTTTCTTGTTGATTATAGCGGGTATCGCCATCGCGTACGGAATTTCCGGCGTCAATGTACTGCGTTATCTGCCGTGCGTCGCGGCAATGGGTATTACGCTCTTTTCCGGCGCTTATGATGATTTCCGCCCCATGCTCCCGCGCTATAAACTGATATTGCAATTGATAGCTTCCGTCTGCGTTATCATACCCGGTTTTGATTTTGACAGATTGCTCTATTCCGGCGGCGGATTTTTCACTGAACTGGGAATCTTAACATATCCCATAACCCTTCTTTGGATAATTGGCATCACAAACGCGATTAATCTTCTTGACGGAGTCGACGGTCTTGCCGGAGGATTATCCGCTATTATTGTCTTTTTTCTCGGATTGATATTCTATTCCTTTGCCGGAGTATCAAAAGCCGTCCTTCTTTGCACCTGTCTCTTCGGCGTATTAATTGGATTTTTGATCTTTAACGCGCCGATCCCAAAAGCGAAAATTTTTATGGGCGACTGCGGCAGTCAGTTTCTGGGTTTAACTTTTGCTCTTCTTCCGCTTATGAAAGAAGAAGGAAAACCTTCTTCACTGCCGGTATTCTACGCGGCTGCTCTTCTTGCCATTCCGATATTTGACACTACGGCGGCTGTTTGGCGCAGGCTTCGCGACGGAAAAAAAATATCCGATCCCGATAAATCTCATCTGCACCATAAATTGTTGAATCTGGGTCTCAGCGCCAGAGGAGTAGACGCTGTGATTCTCGGTCTTCAGATAATTATCGGCGTACTTATTTTTATCGCCGTTCACGTTGAGGGACTTTTCTCTTTGTTGATTCTCGGCTCCGTATATCTGATAACACTTGCGTTTTTCACGGCGATCCATTATTTGAATAAAGCGGTCAACGAGAAAAAAACCGCGTCTTAAAAATTGTCCATGGTAAATAAAGATAACAGTATCAGGCGTCATTACTTTGACTGGGCGGCTTCGGCTCCCATTGCCTGCGCGGATTATTCGTCTCTTTTCGGAAATCCGTCGTCACAGCACAGCGAGGGCAGGGCGGCAAAACTCGCCCTTGAAGACGCCCGCCGACGCTGCGCCGTTGTTTTGAATGTTCCTGTCGATACTCTTTATTTTACTTCCGGCGGGACAGAATCCAACAGTATAGCGTTATTCGCCAATCTGGTAAAAAAGGGACAGGGAAGAATAATCTCTTCGCCTGCGGAACATTCTTCCGTAAGGGAAGCCATGCAGACCCTTGAAAAAATGGGAAAACCAACCGGCAGCGTATCTGTTGATTCTTACGGCAGGGTGACCGCTGAAAATTTCGCGAAGGCGCTTGAAAAATACGGCGACGCGCGTTTCGCAAGCGTAATGGCGGTTAACAACGAGACAGGCGCGGTTACGGACATCGCTTCCCTGCGCGATGTCATTCGTAAAAATCCGTCTCCTGTGCATTTGCACTGCGACCTTGTGCAAGCGGTAGGAAAAATACCCGTCGATATTCAGAACTGGGGAATAGATTCCGCGTCGATAAGCGCGCACAAAATTTCAGGACCGCGCGGGATTGGGCTTTTGTACCTGCGCCGCCCCATGGAAGTTTTTTATACAGGCGGCGGTCAGGAAGGCGGGATCAGGGGCGGCACTGAAAACACGCAGGGAGCGCTTTCGCTTGCGGACTGTCTTGAAAAATACTGCGGCGCGGAAACGGTACAGGCTGAGTACGCGCGCGCAAAAGAACGCTGGAATAAACTTATAACTTCTCTTGTTAAAATGGAACGTTGTACAATTATTCCGGCTCATCGCGCGAAAACAGAAAATGAAGACGCTTTTTCTCCCTATATCCTGCAAGTCGCATTCAAGGACATTCCCGGCGAAGTAATGGCGCGCGCCCTTGACGATCTCGGTTTCGCGGTTTCAACAGGCTCAGCATGTTCGTCTTCTTCGCCTGAACGCCCCGTCCTTTTGGCAATGGGTATTGATGAAAAACTGAGGCTTGAAGGAATCCGCATCTCTCAGGGACGGCAAACCACAGACGAACAGATCGATCTGCTTCTTGAAGCGATAGCGGAGGTGTTGAAATTTTTGTAAGCATTGAAAATCCGCCTTTGCCTGAAACGAAACCGCGCGGAAAAACAGGCGTATGGCTAATAAAATTCGCGGAACTTACCCTTAAAGGCGAAAACAGAAAAAGTTTTGAAAATATTCTGAAACGAAATATTATGCGTATGCTGAAAGAAAGCCCCGATCCGGCGGCGGCGAAATTAAGAACCACGAACGGACGCTTTTTTATCGAAGCTCAAGAAGAAAAAACAGAAACAATTGAAAATGTCCTCTCCCGCCTTACCGGAATTTCAGGCTGGGCGAAAGTTGTTACCTGCAAAAAAAACGTGGAAGAAGTTTTCGCCGCCTGTGTTGAAGAGGGAAAAAAACTCGCGCAGGCAGGCGTTAAAACTTTTAAGATTGACGCCCGCAGAACCGACAAGAGCTTTCCCATCGATTCTTATGAACTTTGCTGCCGCGCCGGAGAAGCGGTGCTTAACGCGGCAGGCGATTTGAAAGTTGATATTCACAAACCTGAAGAAACAATACGAATTGAAATTCGTGAAAAAGCCTATGTCTATTCCGGCGGAAAAAAAGGGCTTGGCGGACTTCCCGCGGGCTGTGCGGGAAGGGGGCTTTTGCTTTTATCGGGGGGGATTGATTCCCCTGTAGCCGGCTTTCTTCTGGCGTGCCGCGGAATGTGCATAGACGCGATACATTTTCACGCCTACCCGTACACGTCTTTGGAAGCGAAGCAAAAAGTAATCCGCCTTGCCGAAATTACAGGCTCTTACTGCATGGGGATTCGCCTTTACATACTGAACTTTACCTCCGTTCAGATGCGGATTAAAGAGCGCGCTCCTGTTGAGTGGACTACTGTTCTTCTTCGCATGGCGATGATGGAAGCGGCGGAAAAAGCGGCTGTAATGATTAAAAGTAAATGTTTGATTACAGGTGAAAGCCTTTCACAGGTTGCAAGCCAGACGATAGAAAATTTAACCTGCACTCAGAGCCGCATAAAATTGCCTGTCCTTCGCCCTCTGATTGGTTTCAGCAAAGAAAACATAATCCGCGAATCCAAACGCATCGGAGCTTATGATGTTTCAATACAGCCTTACGAAGACTGCTGTACCCTCTTCACACCCCCGCACCCCGTCCTTCACGGCAATGTTAGCGAAGCCGGTGCGTTATACGAAACTTTGGAACTCCAGCCTCTCATTGACGAATCTTTGCGGAACTACGAACTGGTAAAATAAATTATTTTAACTCCACCGTGCTGTCGCGCGCAGTTCTTTTTTATACAAAGAGAACTTCAGGCTCAAGAACAAAACCTGTAGCGGCTTTTACTTTCTCGGCTGTTTTGTCCATTAAGGCGCGAATGTCAGATGACGTCGCGCCGCCGGTGTTAATAATGATATTGCCGTGAAAAGGCGCTATCTGCGCGCCGCCTATTTGAAAACCGCGCAGACCCAGCTCGTCAATGATTTGACCCGTTGGTTTTCCAAAATCGCGGTTGTTTTTAAATACGGAACCGGCGCAGGGGAAAAGGTAATGCCCTTTCTCCTGCCTGTCGCGCCTGTTTTTTTCCATTTCAATCTGAATTTTGTCTTTATCGCCTTTTTTTAACTTAAAAGCCGCGTTTAAAATAAAGCAGTCCATTTTTTGAAACGGACTTTGTTTGTAGCCAAAACCGACTCCTTCACCCTGCCCTGTTACAATTCTTTGAATAACAGACTCGCTGTTTTCATTGTCAATTGTTTCCGTCCATTCCAAAACATCGGCGATTTCGCCGCCGTAACAGCGGGCATTCATCCACACAGCCCCTCCGACAGTGCCGGGCATTCCCGCAAGAAATTCAAGACCGGTAAGTCCGGCGGCAGACGCGGTTTCGTTGGCTTCATCAATGCTTGTCCCGCTGTGAAAAACAAGTCTTTCGCCGCCTGTCGTATCATCATCAGCATTGGCGCATCCTCTCCATTCGCCTGAGTAAAGCACAATGCCTCGTACTCCGTTATCTGAAACAACAATATTCGCTCCGCCGCCAAGAATAAAAACAGGAATTCCGGCGGCGCGCGCGCGGCTAATAAGAGCGGCGTAAAAATCGGGGAAACCCTCTCCCGCAGGACTCAAATAGCAATCGGCTTTCCCTCCGGTTTTAAAAGTGGTATGTTCGCTCATAGGTTCGTCATAGCGTATATCAAGGGCGCAGGGACTTATCTTTTTACACTGTTCAATAATCGCGCTGATTTTTTCCTTATCGTTTTGCGGCATTTATATTTCGATCCCGAGTCTTTCCGCCGTTCGTCTCGCTTTTCGCGCAAGGCTTTCATTCTTATCGTTTGACAACGCTTTAATTTCAACAGAAAGACTTTTAAGGTTATTGTTAGCCGCCATGTCAAGTCCGTACAACTTTTCTATAATTCCTCCGTTTTGCAGGAAACGGCGCGTAATATTTTCCATCTCGCTTGTATCGCCCTGTATTTTCGCTTCTCCTATCACCTTTAAGAAACCGTTGTAAAGGGCGGTTTGGTTTTTCAGCTTCGCTTCGTCCAATTCCGCGATAAGGCGTCCCAGAGTTTTTTCTCCCGATGTTTTCATGAGCATTTCCGCCGAATTGAGTCTGATACGGTCGGAGTTTTTTCGCTCCGTAAAAAGGCTGTCAAGAATTCCGACTGCCTCATCGTTGGCGATTTCGCCAAGGGCGCGAATTGCCTCTTCTTTGACATTGGGAACATCGTCGCGCTCGGCGCGTAATTTCAGATATGGAACGGCGGCTTCAAGACGGCGGCTGCGGCTTGCCTGCGCGGCGGCAATGCGCGTGCGGTAATACGAATCCCTGAAAGCGTCCAAGATCGCCTTGTCTACGGCTTCTCCCGAAAACGGGCCAAGGGCGGCTACCGCCGCCGAGCGCACATTGGGGTCATTTGTGCTGATACACGCAAGAATTGAATCAAGACCGTCTTTGTCGCCCACTTTGGAAAGGGCGTCCAGCGCGGCAATGCGCAGAGGCGCCCGCTCGTCCGTGTTAGACGCAATTTCGCTAAGGAGGGATACTCCCAGCGCGGAACTTGTAGAGCCCAGCGCGATTATTATATCCCTGCGGTTGTCATCGCCGGGATCGCGGTTTGTGTAATAATCAACCAAAAAATCCGCCGTTTGATCGGCAAGTTCTTTATCCGCGGAGCTTGCGCGGCCAAGAGCGCGAAACGCCAAATTTAGAAAACGCCTTTCCTGAGTATCCAGAAGCTCCCTAAGAACCGGCACGGCTTTCGCCGATTTAACCTTTCCCAGATAATCAACGGCGGAAAGCACAGTTTCATTGGCTTCATCGTCCCGCTCTTCTATCGTCCGAATCGCCCTTTCCTCAAGACCGCTTTTTTCACGGTCGCCGAAAAACGCGAAAACACCGCTCAGTATTTTTTGATTATGGGTATCGCCGCTCAGAGCGACAAGTTCATTATCAAGATAATCCGCGTTTTCCGTTCTTAGCGACTGGATAAGGGCGGCAATTTCGGTTTCCGTACCGTACTTGATTATCGCAAGACGCGAAGGTTCCACATCCTGTGCATGGACTGAAAATGAAATAAAAAGAAGAATTATTAACCACGAACTTCCAATTCGATATCTACTCATCGCTTGCCTCTCTATGGTGAGATAAAAAATCTCTCTTATACTCTAAAAACCTGTTTTCTTTAATTGCGTTACGGGCATTTTGTACCAATTCGTTGATAAAGTACAGGTTATGGTAGCTTGCCAGCATGGAACAAAGTATCTCATTTGTCCTGAAAAGGTGGCGTAAATACGCCCTTGTATATTCCCTGCAAACTTTACAGCCGCACTCTTTATCTATCGGCGAAAAATCAAGCCTGTTTTCGGACTTTTTCAAGGCAAACGGACCCTGCCGGGTGTATACCTTGCCGTTCCGCCCCTCGCGGGTGGGCAAAACGCAGTCAAACATATCGATTCCCTGTTCAATCGCGTTCAGTATATATTCAGGCGTACCTATGCCCATGACATAACGGGGTTTTTCTTCCGGCAGAAGCGCGGCTGTGGCGGCAAGAGTCTCATTGAAAAGCTCAGGCGGCTCTCCCACTGAAAGTCCGCCTATGGCTATGCCGGGCGTACCGGAAGCGGCGCAAATTTCGGCGCTTTGACGGCGAAGGTCGGGGAAAAAATTGCCCTGCACTATGCTGAAAAGACTGCCGGCGTACGCGCCCGAAAGAACGCTTTCGTCCCACTTGTTTTTTGCCCTTGACAGCCATTCGTTGGTAATCGCGAGGGCTTTTTCCGCTTCTTTGCGGGACGCTCCCCACGGCGTGCAGTAATCAAGCTGCATCTGTATATCACTGCCAAAAACAGCCTGAATTGTTACGGCTTTTTCGGGACTAATAAAATGTTTAGAGCCGTCCACATGGGACTGAAACCACGCGCCTTCCGTTGTTATTTCGCGTAACGCAGAGAGCGAAAAAATCTGAAAGCCTCCGGAATCCGTTAAAATATTTCTATCCCAATTCATAAACCGGTGAAGCCCGCCCGCTTTTTCAATAACTTCTTCGCCGGGTCTTAAATACAGATGATATGTGTTGGAAAGGATCAAATCAAAACCGATTTCTTTTAGATCGTCCGGCGTAACAGCCTTTACCGTTCCGTTTGTCCCGACAGGCATAAATACTGGCGTGTCCGTATCTCCGTGAGGAAGGCTGATTGTTCCTGTCCTTGCCGCGGACAAACTGTCTTTTCCAGTAACACTAAAACGCATCTTTTAAGTTTTCGCACCCCGTACCATAAAAAGACCTATCACAATGAACAGAAAAACAGGCAGCCACGCTCCTACAACCGGAGGTATATAATTCAATCCCGCCAGCGTCATACTGAGCATCTCGGCGATATAATAAACAACAGCGACAGAAAGGCTTGCAAAAAGGCTCATCAACATAATATTTTTTCTGAATCTCCCGCCCATGGAGATTGACAGAATCATAACTATCAGCGAGGTTGCGGCAAACGAATAACGGTGATAGTAATTTGCCTGCGCTCTGATAAACGGAAGTCCTGCGGAACGCAGATCATTCACCAGCAAACCCGCTTCTCTTGCCGAAAGATCATTTACATTTACCGCGTGTCTTCTAAACATATCAGGAGGTTCGTCATACGATGTATTGTTGATCAGCGGATGAATCCGCAGTATATCATTTTCATAAAGATATATGACGGCATCTTTTAATTCCCAGTATGTTTCCTTCCATTCCGCCGAAGGAGAGCGAATTTGCGAAACAAACTTCCCATTATCGTCAGTCTCAATAATGCTTACGCCGTTCAATATCAATTTTTCGTAATCATAATAATCAACGGAATATAAAAGCCGTCCGTCATTTGCTTTAATTACAATATCTCTATTTCCAAAGCTGAAGTACTGTTTTAAAGCGACTTTCGAAAGTTCATTTTTTGTTTTTAGTGTCGGAATTACAATAGTATCGTCAAGGAAAAATGAAAAAATAGAAGCGAGCAATCCCACCACCACAAGAGAAATACTAAAGCGCCAGAACGGGATTCCCGATGAAAAAATTGTCGTAAGTTCATTTCTGGCATACAAATCTCCAAGTGTGTACGCCGCGGCAAAAAGCAGCGATATCGGCATGGCGTAAGACATACTCTTTGGAATATAATAGGCTGTAATCTGCATTATTGTCAGGAACGGCACTTCATTATTCAGGTAACGCACAAGGTTTGAAAAAAGGTCGATTAAGAGCAGAAGAAAAACAAACATGGAGATTGCGACAATGAAGATAGGAAAAAACTGACGGATTAAATATCTGTCCAACGTCATTTTCGCACCCTTATTATTGCCAGAACAACCCCGACAGACAACGAAATGATATTGGGAAGCCACATTGACCAGAATGGCGAAGTTCCCAGACGCAAGCCCATGGTTTGTCCTATAAAAAGCATTACCCAGTACAGCACCGCGATTATATTGCCAAAAATAAACCCTACCGTCTGTCCGCTCTTCTTTGCCATCAATCCGAGAGAGACCGCAAGAAATACGAAGAAAAATGCTCCAAACGGAAGGGAAAATTTTTTATAATATTCGATAATATGAATGGTAAGCGAACGATCTCTATAAATTTCCGCAAGCGTTATCATCTCACGCTCCAAATTTGCGGCAACGGACGCTTTGCGATTCCATGATTCTCCCGAAGAACCAGTTCTTAAAATACTTTCCAGAAGATATGCTTGTGTTATAAGTTTTCCTTTTCTGTCATTTGCGCGGACGCCGACTTCGATTCTCTTCCTGCCTATGGCCGTCCGTACGTCTCTGGAACTCATTTCCCTGGGGCTTACGCTCATAGTCGCCTGAATAATATCTTCATTTGACATCCAGTATTGTAAATAGCCGGAACGCGCGTAATCATAATCTTCCCTGACAATTTCTTTTGACGAGTGGATAAACGCATTGTCAAGATCCAGGCTAAGCCCTTCCTTTCCGCTGTCCTTTAGTTCCGCGTAACTTGCTAAAATTACACGGCGCTCCCCGTCGCTTGTTTTATCAAGAATAATAATATTATCAATAACATTGCCTATAACGTCTCCCGTAACAATCACAGTATCCTTGAATTTTTTTACGGAATTGGCTTCCAGTTCCAATGTTGGAATGGAAACAAGAATTTTCCGCCATAATTTGTTAAATTGAACAGTACCTGCGGGAAGCAGTACGTCGTTAGTATAAAAAGACATAAGTGAAACAAGCACTCCGACGGTAATCGCGGGGAAAAAAACATTTTTATATGAAAATCCTGATGACAGCATAACAAGAATTTCGTTATCAGAGGTTAAACGCCCTACTGTCATAAGCGTTCCGACAAGAGAGGCAAAAGGAGCCGACATCGCGATAATCGTAGGCAGAGAATAGAGAATCAACAGCGCGACAAGATTGAAAGGAACATGCTTTGTAAGCACTTCCTTTGCCATAAGTAGTATTTGGTTTACAAAAAAAATAAAAAAGAAAAAAAGAAATGAAATGGAAAAAGCAAAAAGCGCTTCTTTTAATATGTAAAGAAAAATAGTCTTGGAAACATTACGTTTGCTTTCCGCCGCTTCTAATCTGTTTTTAAAAAATAAATTACTAACCAGCGTCATCTATTCCTCGTTTGCGCGCCTAAACGCCGGTAGAACCAAAACCGGCGCCGCCCCGTTTTGAAGAATTAAGCGTTTGCGCCTCCACAAACTGCGAACGGCAGACAGGAGACACAACAAGCTGGGCGATCCGGTCGCCGTTCTTTATTACAACATCCTGCGAACCCAAATTGACAAGTATTATTTCCAACTCCCCCCGGTAATCGGAATCTATTGTTCCCGGCGAATTAAGGACAGTCAGCCCCGACTTAAAAGCAAGCCCCGAACGGGGACGCACCTGCGCCTCGAAACCTTCCGGTATCTCAATCTTCAATCCGGTAGGTATTTTAACCCTTCCCAACGGCGCGACGGTTACGTCAGTTTCAAGAAACGCCCGCAAATCCATACCCGCGGCGCCTTCGCTTTCATAACGCGGAAGCTCAATATCAGGATGAGCTTTAACAACTTTTATAAGCGCCTCGCAACATTCCGCGGGCATAAGTCCCCCAGTTAGCGGCGGTCGTTTCTTGGACGCTCTTCCTTGCGCCCTCCCCTCTCGTCGGAAGCGCCGTTTGGATCAATAGCGTCGATATATGAAAGATTGAGCCGTCCCTGTTTGTCAATTTCCAAAAGCTTGACGGGAATCTGCTGTCCTTCTTTAACTACGTCCGTAACCTGCGCGATGCGCTGTCTGGAAAGTTTGCTGATATGAACCAACCCTTCTTTGCCGGGGAGTATTTCCACAAACGCGCCAAAATCCATTATGCGCTTTACAACGCCGTCATACACTCTGTTTATTTCCGGGTCGGAAGCTATGCCCATAACGGCGACTTTCGCGTCCTCGGCGTCTTTGGTGTTTTTACCGAAAATCGTTACAGTGCCGTCATCTTCGGTGTTGATTCTAACCGAGTACTGTTCGCATAACGCTTTTATGTTTTTACCGCCCGGTCCGATAAGCGCGCCGATTTTGTCGATGTCGATTCGCAGAGTCACGATTTTGGGCGCGTACTCGCTGATATGATCGGCGGGTCTGCTGATGCACTTGTTCATTATTGAAAGAATGTGAAGCCGTCCGCGTTTCGCCTGATCCAACGCTTTTCGCATAATTTCAGAGCTTACCCCGGCGATTTTTATATCCATCTGAAAGCCGGTAATCCCGTCCTGAGTGCCGGCAACCTTAAAGTCCATGTCTCCAAGGTGATCCTCTTCTCCCAGAATGTCAGATAACACCGCGAACCTGTCGCCGGGACCTGCTTTTCCTTCGGTGATAAGACCCATGGCGATACCGGCGACCGGCTTTTTCATGGGGACTCCGGCGTGCAGCATAGCGAGAGTGCCGCCGCAGACAGACGCCATTGAGGACGAGCCGTTTGATTCCATTATTTCCGAGACAACGCGCACAGTGTACGGGAAATCTTCTTTTGACGGAACCATCGCTTCGAGGGAACGGCGCGCAAGGTTTCCGTGACCGATTTCTCTGCGGCCTGTTCCCATTCTGCCTACTTCGCCGACTGAATAGGGCGGGAAGTTGTAGTGAAGCATAAAGTTTTCGCGCTTGTCGCCTTCGATGTCGTCAAAAATCTGCTCGTCAAAAACAGTGCCGAGCGTTGTAACAACTAACGCCTGCGTTTCACCGCGCGTAAAAAGAGCCGAGCCGTGAGTACGCTGTAAAATATCGGTTTCGCAGGTGATTGTGCGAATGTCCTCAAGCCCGCGCCCGTCTACGCGCTTGCCGTTATTCAAAATTGAGGAGCGTAAAATTTCGTACTGCATATCTTCGAATAACGCATCGAAAAGTTTTTTCTGTTTTTCATCTTCAAGCTGAGCGGCGTGTTGCGCGGCAAATTCGGTCTTTACCGCCTTAATCCCGTCGTGCCTTTCGCCCTTGGTCGGGAGGAAACACGCCGTCTGAAGTTTTGGAAAAGCGGCGGCGCGGATAGCGTCTACGTTTTCAAGGGAATACGAAAGCGCGTTAAGCGGAAGTTTCGGCTTTCCGGCAAGCTCTCTCAGTTTTTCCTGCAACGCGCAAAATTCCTTGATCATTGCGTGCGCTTTATCAAGCGCCTCGATCATCAGCTCTTCGCTTACCTCTTTCGCTCCGCCTTCTACCATCGTTATGCCGTCTTTTGTTCCGGCTACCACGATTTCCATAGTGGATTTTTCAATCTGCTCATAAGTGGGATTAACGACAAGCTGTCCGTCCACCTGACAGACCCGCACGCCCGCGACAGGTCCGTTGAAAGGAATGTCCGAAATGTGAACGGCGGCGGATGACGCGATGATCGCCAGAATGTCCGGCGGATTCACCTGATCGGTGGAAAGCGTTGTCGGTATAAGCTGAATTTCGCGCCCGAAACTTTTTTCAAAGAGGGGGCGCATCGGACGGTCGATGAGACGGGAGACGAGAATCTCCTTGTCCTTCGGTCTGCTTTCCCTCTTTATAAAACCGCCGGGAATTTTTCCCGCGGCATAGTATTTTTCGTTGTAATCTACGGTGAGGGGAACATAGTCAAGACCCTCTACCGATTCCGATGACGAACATACGGTGGCAATTACCGCCGAACCCGCGTATTGGGCGAAAACAGAACCGTTAGCCTGTTTCGCGATTCTGCCGGTTTCAAGGATCAGTTCCTTTCCGGCGACTGTTAGTGTTACTTTTTGCATCATTATTTACGCAGTCCCAGTTCTTTTATCAACTTGCGGTAGCCTTCCAGATTGGTTCGCTGAATGTATTTAAGCATCCTGCGCCGCTTTCCGACCAGAATTAAAAGCCCTCTTTGTCCGGACTTGTCCTTTTTGAACTGCTTGCAGTGTTCTGTAAGCTGGTTGATTCGTTCAGTAAGCAGCGCAATCTGAACTTCCGCAGCGCCCGTGTCTTTGTCGTTTTTGCCAAATTTGGTAATAATTGAGGCGGCGCTTTCTTTGTTTAAAGCCATGTTTATCTCCTAAAACCCTGTTTTCTGTATAACTGTGGCATAAAATGGGGAATGTGTCAATGCCCTATCACGCACCTGTATTTCCACCCGCCGGTTGACCTTTCCACAATAGCGGCAAGCGTTTCACCCGCGAAAACAGCCGCCGAAAAACTCTCGGTAGCGGGCGAAGTTTCCCCCTGTGAAAAAAGCTCTTTGCCTTCCAGAATTGGCTCAAGCGGTTTGCCGTGAATGAGCTTTTCGGTTTCGTCCAGCGTAATCTCAAAGTACGGAAGACCAAGCGCGGCGATAACGGTTTTTGTTATGGGGAGCGGGGAAATGTCTTTTCCCGACATATCCAGCGTAAAACTTGCGACCCGCGTCCGCGTAAGAGCGCAAAGGTGCGCCCTGCTTCCGGCGGCGAGGGCTATGTCCCGCGCGAGGGAGCGAATGTAAGTTCCGCTTGAACAGTGGACGAAAATGTCCGCGAAGGGCGGCTCCCAGCCGCGCAGTTCAAGTTTGTAGATTTCAACAGGGCGTTTTTTCATTTCGGGTTTTTCGCCTGAACGGGCAAGGCTTGAAGCGCGCCGTCCGTTTACATGAATTGCCGAAAAGATTGGCGGCTCCTGCAAAATTTTACCCTTAAATTGAGAGAGAGCCTGTTCAACTTTTTCGCGGACAGGGACGGCGGACTCTGCTATCACGCTTCCCTCAGGGTCGAGGGTGTCGGTTTCGACGCCGAAGCAAATCCTGCCTTCGTACTGTTTGTCGCAGTGCGAAAACCAGGGAGCGAGTTTCAGGGCGCTTCCGGCAAGAACCACCAAAAGTCCCGACGCGAATTTATCCAAAGTGCCGGTGTGCCCCACTTTTCCCGTACCAAGCGCGCGTTTTATTTCACCTAACGCCTGAAATGAAGTAACGCCTGTTTTTTTATTTATTAATATCAGTCCCGATTGCATCGCTTTTGTTTTCCGTCTGCACAAGTTCGTCTATTTTTTTGATCAGGTCGAAACTTTCGCCTATGCTCGAATCGGGGTGGAAGCGCAGATGGGGCACTTTGCGTATACGCATCGAATGACCAAGCTGGGACTGAATAAAGCCCGCGGCGCTTTGAAGCCCTTCGGCTCCTTTTTCGATGTTTCTGCCGCGAATATCGGAAACATATACATCGGCGAACGAAAGGTCTTTTGACACATTGACCTTTGTGATCGAAAGAAAAGAGCTGACCCTGCTGTCTTTTATTCTGCCTTCAAGAATAAGAGAGCCTATTTTTTCCTGTATCGTCTGACCAAGCTTTTCGGTGCGGTATTGAGCCATATTTTCAGGAAGCGCTCAATTTGCGCGCTACTTCTATAATTTCAATTATTTCAAATTGATCGCCCGCCTGAATGTTGTCATAACCTTCAAGACCGATACCGCACTCGTATCCCGCGGCTACTTCGCGCACATCGTCCTTAAAACGTTTAAGAGACGCGATTTTTCCGCTATGAATCACAATTTGATCCCTTATCACGTTTACAACGCCGCTCCGCCTGACAATTCCGCTTTGCACATAACAGCCTGCGATAGTGCCGATCTTCGGGACTTTGAATGTTTCCCGAACTTCCACAGTGGCGGCGACTTCCTCTTTTGTGTCCGGTTTCAACATTCCTTCCATTGCCTGCTTTATCTCTTCCACTGCTTTGTAAATAATATTGTACTTTCTAATATCTACCTTTTCCTGATCCGCCAGAATCTTCGCCTTTGGAAGAGGACGAACATTGAAGCTGATAACAATGGCGTTAGACGCAATCGCGAGATCAACGTCGCCTTCGTTGACAGGCCCCGGAAGCGCCTGAATAACATGAAGCCGTATTTCTTTTGTAGACAATTTTTCAAGGCTCGACTTGAGAGCCTCGGCGGAGCCTTGCACGTCCGCTTTTATTATTACTTTAAGCTCCTGAATCGCGCCGTCGCTGATCATGTCATGCAGATTATCCATGGTGATCTTTTTGATTGTCTTCGCGTCCTCAAACCGTTTGAGTTCCTGCCGCTTGGAAGAATATTCGCGCGCGACTCTTTCGTCCAAAACTACCTGCAGAGGATCGCCGGCGTTCGGGATGCCTTCAAAACCAAGAACTTCAACCGGCATGGAGGGCGTCGCCCTTGAAAGCCTTTCTCCCTTGTCGTTAAAAATCGCGCGAACCTTGCCGGGCCAGACGCCGGCTACAAATGAATCGCCCACCGCAAGCGTTCCCCTTTCTATCATTACGGTCGCTACTATGCCGCGTCCGTGATCAACTTTCGATTCAAGTATTTTTCCTTCCGCGTTACGCTGAAAATTCGCCTTGAGATCCAGCAGTTCCGATTCCAAAAGAATCGCGTCAATGAGTTTGTCAACGCCGGTTTTTTGCAGGGCGGAAAGTTCAACAAACATCGTCTGTCCGCCCCAGTCTTCCGGCATCAGTCCCAGCTCGGAAAGCTGGCTCTTTACCCTGTCCGGATTCGCTTCCGGTTTGTCAATTTTATTTACAGCGACAATAATTGGAACATCGGCGTCTTTCGCGTGATTGATCGCCTCGATTGTCTGCGGCATAACTCCGTCGTCCGCGGCTACGACAAGGATAACAATATCCGTTATCTGTGCGCCGCGCGCCCTCATGCGCGTAAAGGCTTCGTGTCCCGGCGTATCTAAAAAAGTGATTCTGCCGTGAGGCGTTTCCACCATGTACGCGCCGATATGCTGAGTAATGCCGCCAAATTCGCCCGACACAACATCGGATTTTCTGATTGCGTCCAGCAGTTTGGTTTTTCCGTGATCGACATGTCCCATAACGGTAACTACCGGAGGGCGCGGCAGCAATACCGCGTTCTCGTCCGATGCCGTCTCTATTACCGTTTCATCATAAAGACTGACGATCTTTACATCCGCGCCGAATTCGGCGGCAAGAATTGTCGCGGTATCCGCGTCGATCTGCTGGTTAATAGTAACCATCTGCCCCATGCTCATAAGTTTTTGGATAAGGTCGGACGCTTTCAAATTCATTTTACGCGCAAGTTCCGAAACTGAGATAACTTCCATGATGTCGATGGATTTAGGAACCGGATTTGCGACGTGGGTTATTTTTTTCTTGGTTTGAAGGAGTTTTTCCTCCATCTCAAGTTCTTTTTCTTTTCTGTTGTAGACAGGTTTTTTTGTAAGGAATTTACGCTTAGACTGTCCCTTGCCCTCTGGAATAGGACCGGCGGGAACCGCGTTCATGCCGCCGCCGCGTCCGCCTCCCTGAGACGGGCGTGAAAAGCCGCCGCCGAAGCCTCCGGGTTTTCCTCCCTGTCTCGGCGCAAAGCCGCCTGTTCTCGGTCCTCCTGTTCCCGCTCCAGCGGGACGCTGACCCATGCCTCCCCTGCCGGGACCTGCGTCATTCGGTTTGCCCTGCCCGCGCATTTGCGGACGCGGCGGTCTGTGCCCGGAATGTCCCTGATGACCCCCAACAAGTTTGCCGCCTACCCTGCCCGCCGCGACCGCGGGTCTTTGCGCGATTGTAAATGAACTTGCCTGCGTGCCTGAATGGTTCGCGTCATGCGCCTGATTTCTGTTATGTTCCCTTCTGGCAGTATCATCAGAGCTGTCGCTTTTTTTATTTTTTACCGTTTTACCCGCGGGAGAGCTGACAATGACCTTATGCTGTGTTTTTTTGGGTGAAGCCGCAGCCGGTTTTTTCAATACAACCTTGACTTTGCGCTGTTCGCCCTGTTCCGCCTGGTTTTTCTGCGAGGAGCTTTCACTCTCATTCGCGGAACGCTTAATCAATGGGGCTTTTTGTTTTTTCGTATTGTCAGTATCTTCCGCCATATTTACCTTTTATTCCTCTTCCTCATATTCGAAGCTCAAGCCTATGCCGCAGCTTGGGCAGGTGGTCATATCCACGGTGATTTTTGCTCCGCACTCGGGACATTCATATTCTTCGGCTTCGGCTTCTTCTTCGGCTTCATTAACAGCGGCTTTTTCTTCCTGTTCTTCTTCTGCTGTTTCCTCCCCTTCTCCTTCTTCTTCAACAATTTCCA
This sequence comes from Treponema sp., assembly GCA_031273265.1. Classification (GTDB taxonomy): domain Bacteria; phylum Spirochaetota; class Spirochaetia; order Treponematales; family Breznakiellaceae; genus WQXQ01. Next base: position 20,729 of record JAISSH010000064.1, on the reverse strand, counting down.
CGTTCTCTTCGATAAGCCTGCGCAGTCCGTCAAGTTCGGCGGCAGTCAAGCCCTTGGCTTCCAGCTCTTCCTGATTGAGCGCGATAAAGTCTTCGATGAAATCAACGCCGTTATCAAGCAGTATCTGCGCGATGCGACCGTCAACGCCGGGCAATTCGCTGATGCGGGAAATTTCATCGTTGTAGGTTTCCGTATCTCCGAAAAGCTCCGAAACGGCGCGCCGGGATTCGGCTGCGATGTCCATTTCCGAGAACTGGGATTCGGTTTTTACGTCGATATTCCAGTCTACAAGCCTGTTCGCAAGGCGCACGTTCAATCCCTGTTTTCCGATTGCGAGCGACAGCATGGAGTCGTTTACTACAGCTAACGCCTGATGCTTGCCTTCGTCCAGAATTATCACCTCGCGCACTTCGGCGGGCGACAGCGCGTTTTTAATAAAGCGCCGCGGGTCGGGATCGTATTTGAGTATGTCGATTTTTTCCCCTTCCAGTTCCTTGATTACAGCCTGAATGCGCACGCCCTTTAGACCGACGCACGCGCCGACGGGATCAACATCTTCGCGGTTTGAGTATACGGCAAGTTTTGTGCGGAAACCGGGTTCGCGCACAATTTTATGTATCTCTACGGTTTTGTCGTAAATCTCCGGAACTTCCAGTTCAAAAATGGCGCGTACAAATTCGGTGTGAGTCCTTGAAAGCTCGATTTTCAGACCTGTCCCTTCTTTTTTTACTTCGGCGATGAGAGCCTTGATTCTGTCGTTAACATGGTAAGTTTCCCTAGGGGACTGGAACTTTCTGGGAAGTATTCCTTCTATTTTTCCCAAATCAACATAGATGTTTCCGTTCCTTTCCCGCTGGTAATAACCTATAATAATTTCGCCTACTTTATCTTTGTATTCGGAATACAGGCTGTCTTTCTGTATCTCCCTGATTGTTTGGTGGGCTGTCTGCTTCGCGCTCTGAACAGTTTTGTGATCAAACTGTTTCGGGTCCAATTCCACCAATATATCGTCTCCGACGTCGGCTTCTGGGTTCAGCTCTTTGGCATCGCTTAACTCAATTTCCATTACAGGATCGTATACTCCGTCCTGTTCAACGACCGTTTTTTGGGCGAAAATCGAAACTTCCAAATTATCATCATCAAACCGAATGACCGCGTTTTCCGCGTTTCCAAAACGGTGTTTGTACGCGGCTCTTAATGTTTCTTCGATTGTTTTCAATATCAATTCTTCAGGGATTCCGCGATCCTGATTTAATTGACGAATTACCTGTGACATATCAGTTCCCAAACCATACCTCCTTGTGAAGAATTAAATATCGCAGCTATGATTGTAAGCTGCCATCCAATTTTGCCTTCGCTATAATATCAAATTCCAGCCTTACGTTTCCTTCTTTCGTTTTCAAGACAACCCCCTTTTCATCGGCGGATTGCAAAACGCCTGCCGTCCAGTCTGAAATATCCTTACGGTAACACCGTACTCCCTTGCCCGTATAATGGGTAAATTCAACTCCGTCCCTGATGGTTCTGTCCGTCCCCGGAGAGGACACCTCAAGAGAGATTTCCTGCTTTGGAAACGCCAATTCCAGCTTCGGCATAATCGCGCGGTGCGCGTTTGTGCAGTCGTCTACGCCTACTGACGCTCCGTTGTAAATAACGGCTCTTACCTGCACGCTTCCGCGATGCCGGAAAACAGTCAATTCAATAAGACTAAACCCAAGACCTTCAAGAACTTCCTTCAGCGGCTGACGCAAGGAAGCGACTTCTTCAATTTCCTCGTTCTTAGCGATATACCGCACATTCCCACCCCGTTTAACAAAGAAAAAAGGGCTTTTCGCAGCCCTTTTTAAATTGAAAAACTATACTGTTTACAGCGTACCTGTTTTCAAAAAAAATGTCAAGCGGGAATGATAAAAGAAATCCAAAAATAGTTAAAAAAGACTCAGAAAATGGGACTTGAGGGGTGAAGGGGAATTTTGGGGGGATTATGGGTTGAAGATTACCCCCAAAATATGCGATAATTAAAGCATGAACCAGCAGGATCAGGATTTTGATTATTTCCTCGAAAACATGGAGAATTTGTACCGTACCTACGGGCAGAAATTTGTCGTCGTAAAAAATCACAGCATTTTAGCGGTCTATGACGATTTTTTGGCCGCCTATGAAAATACGCTGAAAACCGAAGAGCCGGGGACCTTCTTGATTCAGGAATGCTTTGATGACAAAGAGAAAATGGTGCATCATTTTCAGGGAAATGTTATGCCCGTTCGCGCGTAGGGCTGGAAGGCATCTTGAGCGAGAAAAATTCAAAACAAGGGTACTATTTCACATATAGATATCAAGGTATATCAAGGTATCTGGTTACGCCCGCAAAAATAGGTCTAGCAAATAACAGGCAGCATAATATTGAAATCAAAGCCCTCTGGGATACCGGTGCGGCATTCTCCCTGATTACGCAGGAAGTTGCCAAACAATTAAATTTGAAGCCGTTATCAAAAACAATGATAAGTACTCCGTCTGACAAAAATGTTATAAGCAATGTTTACCTTATTAATTTATCCCTTCCTAATAATACAACATTTCCTAATCTTAAAGTTGCCGAAGGAGTGCTTAACGGTTGCGACATGCTTATCGGAATGGATGTCATTATTAACGGGGATTTTGCGGTAACAAATAATAACGGACGCACAACGTTTTCTTTCCGCATGCCGTCTATGACAGAAATTGATTTTATGAAACATTCCTATCTTGAGCCGGTAAAAAACGAAACCCCAAAAACAGGCAGGAATGATCCGTGCCCGTGCGGCAGCGGGAAAAAATATAAACAATGCTGCGGAAAATAAAATTCCTCCAAATTCCCCTTAACCTACCCTACTCTTTCACAAATATCGCGTAGGCTCTAGTGCCGTCAAGAAAGAACTGTTCGCCGTCTACCCAGTAACAGGCAAAAATGATCCGTACCCGTGCGGCAGCTGGGATCCGCTGGCGGACAGAGCATGATAATAAATTGTATTGATTATGAATGGTATTCACGGTAAAATAAATAAATGGGTAGAAAATTATTATTTATAATCATTGCGATAAATTTTACATATTTTCTATATGCTAATGGCTCTTCAGAGGGAAATTTAGATAGGGCTATAGACGCTCAAGGTAATTTTTTGGTTAGTAATATCCCTCCAAATTCCATAATGGCAATTATAGGCATTTCCTCTGGCAATGAAGAACTTTCGAGATACATAACTGAAGGAATTACTTCATATATTATTAATAATAACAGACCTAATATAAAAATTGTTGAAAGAGAAGCTATGCCAATTTTAAAAGAGGAGATTAACTTTCAATATTCTGGTGCTGTCGATGATAATTTTATGGTTTCATTAGGTAATATGGTAGGAGCAAATATAGTAGTTGCCGGCACAATATATTCAATCGGAAAAGAATTGCGTTTTAATGTCAGGGCGATAGAATTAGAAACAAGTATTGTAATTACATCAAACGGCATTGATTTAAAAGCCGATAAAAAAATAAAATCTTTATTAAATGGAGGGACAGTAGAGAAAACGTTAAACAGAGACAACATTCCTATAAGGCAAAACGATGGAAGTATATCAAAGGCAAACCAAGAATTACGAGAGAATCAAAAGAGAACTGCTAAAAACACAGCCAATTTTTTTACTATGGATTTTGTAGATCGAGAACCGCGCTGGCTAATCGGGTATAATTACTTTCCAGATTTTCCTTTAAGTATTGAATTTGGTTATTTTAGAAATGGTATGGGTTTTTATACGGGTATAGGTTCGGAACCTAAAAATTGGGAAAACAACTATGAATTTAGTTACATAGAGGAATCAATCGGCGTTTTTAATTGGTTTTTTGGAATTACCTATCCGTTATTTTTTGATTGGTTATGGATAAGCGCCGGCGGTGAAATGTGTGTTGTTAATACTACAAATGAACAAGTTAATTATTCTGGGACAAATTATTTATCAGAACAAGAAATGGTATTTAATCCATCTATTGGTCTTTACCTTTGGTTTAAGCGTTTTTACTTTACTGGGAAATACCGTTATATATTATATGGAGAACCCAAAAGTAGTTTTATGATAGGGGCTGGAATAGGATTAAAATGAACATGAAAAAATAAAATATTGGTGTATTTCCCCTTAACAACCACTACTCTTTCACGGAGGCAAAAGCATGTGACGGAAACGGCGAAAAAAATTCAGGAAAAGTAGATTTCTTTTGCTATGGACGCGGCTTCCTCAAATTCGCTGTGGAGCAGGTGTTCGGCAATGGAGCTGAGGTTTTCTCTTGTGGAGCGCGGCCATGTTTTCAGCTTGAGTTCCGCCAGCGCGCTTTTCGCCGACTTTTTGTCGAGGGACGCGCATGCCGCCTGTATTGCGAGCAATTTCTCCTGTAAAAACGGAACGTCGTTATCCGTCTGCGCTTCTCCTTCCGCGTCGTCATCTTCTTTCGGCTTGAGTTTTTCGATAATGTTGAAAAGAGACTGAACAAACACGGGAAGTTCGTTTAAGATAACCTTCATATCCTGATCCCGTCCGGCTTGTTCAAGACTGAGAGCCGCGGCTGAAAGCTCGGTCTGATCAATGTTCGCAAGGGCGCTCTTCATCGCGTGCGCGTTTATTATCAGCATGGAAATATCATCCGCCCTGCGGCATCTGTTCCTGCTTATCGCTTCCAGAATCGTCGCCGCTTTTTCAGCGTCGCGGACGAAAAATTCGGCGAGCTGCGGGTCAACCGACCCATTATGTCTGCCGGACGCGTACAGGTTGTCCTTCTGCTTCTGGGCTTCTTCAATCACTTCGGGCGTCTGCTTGTCGCGTATAAGCTTGTTCAGCGAATTGTTCAATTGGCGGATGTCTATCGGCTTTGAAATAAAATCGTCAAAGCCGTTGTTAAAGAACATTTCCGCCTGACCCGCAAGGGCGTTTGCCGTCAGCGCGATAATCGGCTTATGGTAGCCGGTGCTTCGTATTATTTTTACGGCTTCGATGCCGTCCATCTTAGGCATCATGTGGTCCATAAAAATAATGTCGTATACGTTGCCTTCCCTGATTTTATCTATAGCTTCAAACCCGCTGAGAGCCGTATCTATCGACAATCCGTAGGGAGCCATAAGCCCTTTGGCAACGTACAAATTTGTCTCGACATCGTCTACGACAAGAACGCGTCCGTATGGCATAAACTCGTGGGTGATATGCGTGTTCCTCATTTTGGTCGTGTTTTGTACGTTCATCTGCATCAGATTTTCCGCCAGCTCTTTGCCGATAGGAGCCTTGCTTTTGCATTTCTGCGGCAGGTGTACCGTAAATGTCGAACCCATGCCCGGAGTGCTTTCTACCGAAATATCGCCGCTCATTAATTTGATCAGGTTCAGCGTAATATTCATGCCAAGACCGGTTCCTTCGGTTTTGCGGTTGGCGTCCATGTTGAAACGCGCGTATTTATCGCCTAACTTGCGAACCTGTTCCGCCGTCATTCCCTGTCCGGTATCGTTAACTACAATAATAAGTTTTACATCCGAGTTGTCCTCGACGCTTTCCTGTTCCATCGAAAGCGTCATATTGACCATGCCTTTCTGGGTATACTTAAACGCATTTGAAAGAATGTTATTCAAAATCTGCTTGAGACGCAGTTCGTCGCCGACAAGAGTTGCGGGTATATTTTCATTCACCTTAAGCGAGAATTCGACAGGTTTGCTTTCGTAGCGCATAATGTTGAGCTTTACGGTATCGTGGATAAGGCTTGCGACATCATAAGGAGCGGGAGACAATTCCAGTTTGCCGGCTTCTATTTTTGAAAGATCAAGTATGTCGTTGATTATGCCGAGCAGAAGGTCGCCCGAATTGTAAATTCTTTCGAGCGCCTCTTTTGTAACCAGCGGCAGAGTTTCATCCTGAAGCTGGATTTCGGTAATTCCCAAAATTGCGTTCATGGGCGTGCGGATTTCATGGCTCATCTTCGCAAGGAAGTCGCTCTTTGCCTTGTTGCTCTCTTCCGCGACTTCGGCTCTTCGCATTTCAGCTATCATCGCCTTAAGCTCTCTTAAATCCCTGACATAAGCGGCAACGGCGTATTCACCCCTGAATTTTACGCGCACCAGAGTAACTTCCGTCGGTATCTGTTCGCCGTTCAGTTTTTTTTGTACCCACTCAAACCGGCAGTAGCCTTCCTCAAACGCCTCGTCAACATAACCGTTGATTTTTTTCCTTGACAATTCTCCGCTTGGCTGGTATTCCGGCGTAAATTCAAAAAAATTGCTGATAAATTCCTGTTTATTCGCCAACTCAAACAGTCTGACAGTTTCCTGATTGCATACGATAACATTGTAGTTCTTGTCAAACATAAAACAGCTAAGAGGCGTAGCGTCAAATAAAAGCTGGGTACACTCGTCCGCTTCGCGCATTTTTACCATAACGGCTTTAAGCTCGCGTAAATCGCGGGTGTATCCGCAGACTATAAAATCATTTCTGTACTTGGCGCGGACAAGCGTAACTTCGCAGGGAATCTGTTCGCCGTTCAGTTTACGGTGCATCCATTCGGTGCGGCAGTAGCCTTCGTCAAACGCCTTTTTAATAAAAGCTAAAGCCTTTTCTTTTGAAAGATTTCCGTCCGGCTGATACTCAGGCGATAAATCGAAAAATCTATCAAGGTACTCCTTTTTGTTTGGTAAATCAAAAAGTTTTAACACTTCCTGGTTGCAGTCTATGTTGTTAAGTTTCCTGTCCCAAAAATTGGCGCACAGCGGGGTAGAATCAAGCATTATCTGCGTGCGTTCTTCGGCGTATTTTTTCGCTCTTATTATCCTCAACAAAATTACGCTTTGAATAACGGCGAGCAGAAGTCCCAATGCGGTGAGAATGTACCCTATGTCTCTTATACTTTGATAGTATTTTTTCGCATAGGCAAGAACAGCCATATACCAGCCGTTATTCAACCGGCGGACAAAAAGAACGGACGTGTTGCCGTTATAATCCGTGGCTTTTCGTTCGGAAATTTCCACTCCCTGTAATACATCATGTTGAATCGCCGGACCGTCGTTCATGGCGCTTATCGGCTTGCCTATATACGCCGGGTGCGGATGGGCGATTACATGGAAATCTTTGTCCAGCAGTATTCCGTAGCTGTCTCCGGTAACATGGGTGTTAATGGCGTATTCCCTGATCCTGTCGAGCATTATATCCAGACAGACAATGCCCAGCGGATTTCCATTGTTGTCAAAAATCTGGCGCGCGAAAGTAAGCGCGATTACGTTCAGCGATAAGTCCAAATACGGCTCTGTAACTCCGACTTTTCCTTTTGCTTCGACAGCCGCCTTGTACCACGGACGACTTTCGGGCACAAAATCGTCGGGCGGTATCCAGTCTATGCCTGTCCAGAATTCTCCGTTAAACACGTCAAAAACGCCGTAAACGCCGGTAGCGTAAGACATCAGCCGTTCGTCCGTAGTTATATATTCGGTGGTAATGTCAATATATTTTTTTACATCTTCAAAACCGACGCCGTTTACAATCATACTGCGGACATTCTCCGCGATCACGCCAAGCGTGGTTTCAGGCTCCATGAGGTCTGCTTCGATATAAGCCTGCGTATTTGAGATTGCGTTGTTTACGTCGCGCAATAGGTGTTTGCGTTCAATATCGCTCATGAAAAAATAACTTAAAAAAACCATCAGCGCGAAGGCTAGAAAAACAACCATTACCTGCACATGAGTTACAATTTTCCATAACTTTTTGAATACAATGTGCATTATAACCTCGACCTCACTTCCTTAAAAAGGTCTTTTACCTTATAAAAAATTTCAGTTATTTTTGGATCATAAAACGCGCCTGAATTTTCCATGATGATATTCACCGCTTCTTCGTGCGGAAACGCTTTTTTATACGGACGTTCGGAAACAAGTGCGTCATACACGTCTACAATCGCCATTATGCGCCCCTGCAGGGGAATTTCTTCGCCCGCAAGCCCGCGCGGGTAGCCGTTTCCGTCCCAGCGTTCATGATGAGTGCCGGCAAACAGTTTCGCGTTACGCAAAAATTCCCCCTCGCCGGTGCGGGAAATAATTTCATCAATGATGCGCTCCCCTTCGACAGCGTGAGTTTTCATAATTTCGTATTCTTCCGGAGTCAGCTTGCCGGGCTTGTTTACAATAATGTCTGAAATGATGATTTTTCCCAAATCGTGCATACGCGCGGATGAAATCATCTTTTCCGCGTTCCACTCGCCAATTTCATCCCCGTATACCCCGTGTTCTTTCATGGCTTCCAGCAGTATTTTTATATATATGGACGTGCGTTCAATATGCCCGCCTGTTCCTTTATCGCGGTTTTCAACCATATCCGCCAGAACAGATACGATACTGTTCTGCATCCGGTTAAGCTGCGCCGTCCTCTCGCGGATAATCTCGTCAACATCCAGATGATTTTTGATCCGGTTCAGAAGCACGGGCGCAGAAAACGGCTTTGAAAGAAAATCAACCGCTCCCATTTCAAAACCTTTGGCTTCCACTTTGGCGTCCGTATAACCTGTGAGAAACATCACCGGAATATCATTCCAATCGTCGTTGGACTTCAACTGTTCCAGCGCGGCAAAACCGCTTATATCGGGCATTTCTATATCGAGGATAATCATGTCCGGTTTGATTTTTTCCAGAAAAGAAAACATTTTTGCCGCAGACGGCATTGTCATTACGCGGTATTGGTTTTCAAGAGCTACTTCTGCCATAGACAGGTTGGTGTCGCTGTCATCCACGACGAAAATTGTCTTCAACGCGTCTCAACCCCCTTTTTTGGACTAAAAATTCAACTCAGCCTGTGCCGACTATTTCAAGGATTTAAAAACACGCCGGGAAACTTCTGAGAACAACTTTTTATAAAGAACCGCATACACCCTCGTACGCCGATCCGTTAAGTAAATTTTATTAGCCTTTTTTATGTGCTGTCAAGAAAAAAATGACTTTTTTCATGAATTTTCCATAAAAACGCAAAAAATCGTAAGTTACAACCTAGACTTATATGGCTAATGCGTCTTTGCGTGAAGTCTTTTGCGAACAATTCCCTGCAAAAAAACCCTTGACAAACTCTCAAGATATGGAATATTATACAAACAGAGGGATGTATTCGCACTGCGAAAATCTCGTAAAACAACAAAAAGGGGTATTTTAAGAAAAAATGTCTAATTTAACATCTTTGTCCATAAATCTGGCTATTACCCCCCCCAACAGAACATAGCACCGCGAAGCGGTGTAGATCAACCAAATCTAAACGTTGTAGGCTCAATAAACTTAAAAACCACCCAAAAACGGCGCGAGGACTTCAGTCCGAGCGGCAGCCGCCCATTAAAATACGCCAAAAAACTGCGTATTTATCACTATATCAATCATATTTCCTCACCAAACCCAATTTAAGGAGTCTTATATGAAAAAACGCCTCAATTTACTCGCGTTCGCATGCATTCTTGCGCTTTTCGCGCTCACTTCATGCGACGAAAACCAGCAGGTCATCGGCATTCTCAGAGCCCCTTCAGAACTGGATTTTCTGGAGATAACCGCCTATGCCGACGAGATTGTGCTGGCAGGAGGAACGTCGCTTTCCCCCGCTTTCAGTAATTCCGTCTTTGACTACACGGTGTACGTCGCCAAAGACGCAAACCGTTTTTCGATATACGCCGGAACTGAAGAAGAAGCGACCGTTTCAGCAGTGTGCATAAACGACGGCGAAACCGGATTGGAGTTTGACTTCATCGGCGACGCGGACAAAACGATACACCTGACGGTTCAGATTAAACACATGGAAAGAGCCGATTACCGACTGACCGTCGTAAGGGGAGAACCTAACGCGGTGGCGAGAAACATACAAATATGGGTAGAGCCGAGGATAGGTGCGTTCTTTATCGGCAGCGGAGTAATTCCTAAAATTAAGGTAACGGCTGATCTTCCGCCTCAAGGCGGAACCTTGAGCTATCAATGGTATGTGAACGACCAAAACACCAGCAGGGGCGGTTCGCTGTTAAGCGGAGCGACCGGCGATACTTACACTATGCAGAGAGGCGAAACTCTGTCGGCGCGGACGGTGTACTACTATGTTGAGATAACCAACACCATTGGCGGAAGAGCCGCCGTAACGGAAAGCGTTCCCTGTAAGGTAACATTCTTAAATAAAAATGAACTGTATCCAAAGAGCATTGCAATGGTATCCATTCCGGCAGGAAATGTAAGCTCTTCTGCTTGGGGCACCGGTAAATACAATACATATCAATTATTAGGCGATTTTAGCACGCCCGGCTTTTTAATGGGGCAGTGCCCGGTAACATGGGAACTGTGGAAGATCGTCTGGGATCACGCAGAAGCCGTGAACTACGGTTTTGCCCGTAAGGGAAACCAAGGGGGGTCGCGATATACCAACTTATATCCGCGGTCCATTGGAAACCAACTGCACCCGGTAACGCTGCTCGGCTGGCGCGAGGCTGTTGTTTGGTGCAACGCGTACAGCGAAATGGACGGGTTAGAACCGGTATACCGGGATACCAACGGAGAGCCGCTGAGGGACAGCCGTGATGCAGTTGATGAATTGATTGATTATGACGCAGTAGAAACGGCTGGATATAACGGCTATCGCCTGCCCACCATTCAGGAATGGTATTACGCGGCGAAAGGCGCAAACCCCGGCGGAGCCCACTGGGATTATAGATGGCCCGGTACAGATATTGATGATCTGAATGAACTGGGTAAATATTTATGGGCGTTCTCACCGGAAGCCTATGCACAAACGGGAGAGGTCGGGAGAATGATTCCCGTCGTCCTTCCCAACGGCAGTGAGTTATACGACATGATGGGCATGGTACGTCATTGGATAGACTGGCCTTCCGAACAACAACAATTTGAGGAGGTTTATAACTTAGGAAATGATTTTTACAGTTATGATAAGGATGATCTTTCTAGAGTGGAGTCGAACGCGGCCCATGAGGCCTACGCTTTTGATACTGCTTTTGTCGGTTTCCGTCTCGCGCGGAACAGGGATTGAGGAGGAATAATGAAAAAACTTTTGTTAGGCGCAATTAGCGTATTGTTGTTTGCTTTCGGGGGCGCTCTGTTCGCGCAGGAAGAAAACCCACAACCGCAAGAAGAACAATCCTCTCAGGAAAATCCGGGAAAGCCGTCCAACCTCGCGCGTAAAGCAAGCATTGTTCTCCCTTTAGACGAGTTCCACGTGTGGAGGGATTTCCCATGGTCGCTGGGCGCGAGTTTTGAAACGGGAGGGAACACAAGGGAAAACGTTGAAACAGGCTACGGCGTCACCATAGACCGCTACCTTTCCCAAATTATCGCGCTGGGTCTCCGCGCCGCCCTGCACAACGACGGCAACACCGTTACCGCGACAGAGGTGCTTGGTCACATCAGGTTCTACACTCCTTACGTGCTGAACAACCCGTCTTTTAACGCCGCGCTTTTCACCCAGTTCGGTTTCGGCGCGGTTTATTACATCGAGGAAGAACGGAGAAAAAACAGCTTCACCTTTGACTTTGTCGCGGGCTTCCGTTTCTTTTTTCACAACGAATTTATTATAAGCCCCCTGAGGGGTTTTTATCTTGAGCCGTTTATCAGGACCGGCTACCCCTTTCTGTTCAGCGGAGGGTTGATGATCGGTCACTGGTTTAATTTTTAACAAAAAGGAGAAAAGGAATTATGCGTAAATTATTTAGTGTTTTTGCTGCGTTGTGCGTTTTGGCGGGGGCGGCTTACGGCGAAGAAGCGTCGATCCTTCCCGAAGGGGAGCTTCGTTTTACCGACAGCCACAATATCGGAACCCACCTTGTCAGTTGGAGTCTCGGAGTTGAATTCGCCACTTCGGACTGGTTCAACATACAGGCGATGTGGACAAGCGGGCTTAAAAAACACCCCGACATCGGCTTGGGAAGTTTGTATATAGGCGCAAAGGGCTATGTTTTGGGAGAGGGCGCATTGCTGTCTTCTGACAAGCTGGACAAACTGTTCAGAGTGTCAGCCGCATTGGGGGTACTTATCCCGCCCGTAGTCGGCTCAGAACCGGACTTATTGGATCAGGATCAAAAGTTATGGGGCTGGGCTTACCGTCTTTACTTCGATGTCTTAATACACCGTTATTTTTATCTTGACCTTTATTTTGAGAATGTTTTTTACCCTCCGCAGTATCAAAGCGACAATTTAGCCGAATACCGCGACTGGGTACGCCATTATCACGACTATACATGGGAACTTGAAGGGCATTTTGAGTATCCGTTAGAGGGGAAGGACGTGATATTGAAAGCGGGACTGCCCTTAAGGTTTTTCTGCGCTCCTTACATGAACGCCAGCGACGAGTACGCTACGTCTCAGTATTTTTTATCGACCGGGCTGTATGTAGGCGCGAAGTTTCTTCCGCCGAGCTTCTCTCATAAGTTTGAGACGTACCTGAAGTACAACGTCCATGTGCTGGGGCAGAACATCGAGCCGGTGCACCGCGTCAGCCTAACCGCCAAAGTTACGTTTGCCCTGAAAAAAAATAAGAACGGCGAATCGGAAAGCGAACCTGTAGATAGCGAGTAAAGGAGGGTTTTATGAAAAGTATAGTTAAATATTTTTGTATTGCCGCGCTTGCTGTAACAGCGGTTTTGTTTACCGCCTGTTTCGGCTTTGATGAAAGACCGGAGGACGGCGGGGGCGAATTCGTCCCTGTTGAAAGCATAAGCGGAATACCTGACGTCAGCGTGCCGTACATTGCAATATCCCTGTCGGGAACCGTAGAACCTGAAAACGCTACCAATAAAAAAGCCGAGTGGTCGGTAAAGGCGGATGGCGGAACTAACTCGGTGGTGGAAGGAACGCGCTTGACAGCTAACGACGAGGGGACTGTAACCGTAACCGCGCGTATCAAGAACGGCTTGGGAGCAGGCGCAGATTACACTCAGGATTTTTCCATTATCATTTCGCTTTCAGCGCCCTATGCGGTCAGGGAGATAATCGGAATTCCGGGAGCCTTGCCGATTGGAGACCTTTCCGGTGTGTTAAACGGCACGGTTATCCCGTCCAACGCATCATATAAGGAAATAAAGTGGAGCATAAAAGACGCGGGGACAACCGGCGCGGTAATGTACGACAATACCCTTGTGGCGACGGCAAAGGGGAGAGTGGTAGTAACCGCGACCATTGAGAACGGTCTGCTGGTCAGAGACTTCACGCAAGATTTCCCGATACTTATAACTAAATCCGTTGTCGCGGTAGGGCTCTATCAAGAGCCCAGTGATAGCTCTTATGACTATAGGGCATGTTACTGGCTAGACGGGGAATTATTCCCTCTGGAAGTTCCTACTGCCGGAGCAAAAAGCTCTGCGGCGAGAGTCATTATTTACGACGCCAACGGCGATCAGTATATAGCCGGGTCTTACTCTACCGGCAGTAATACTTTTCTCTGTTACTGGAAAAACGGCACAAGAACAGACCTTATCAACGGCTCAAACCCTAACGCGAATATCCTCTCCATTGCCGCGGACGGCAGTGATATTTATATTACCGGCAGCTTCGGCGCCGAATACAACGCCACCCTTTCTTTTTATCTTTGGAAAATCGCAGGCGGAACCGGAGCGGGGGAGCTGACAACGTTATCCCCTTCCTCTGGAAATTTATACACCCAAAGATACACCGGACGCTTTGCCGTACATAACGGCAATGTGTATATACCGTTTCAAACTACAACGGGGTGTTATTATTGGAATGAAAACGGGGTTGCTACCGCGATCAGCCTATTAAGGGGGTATGACGATAATATAAGAGATGCAAAGGTTGTGAACGGCAATGTGTATTTTGCAGGCAGTTATGGCTATGACTATGAAAGCAACGGCAGCTATGGGGTGTTTTATTGGCGTATGGGAGACAGCGCATTAACGATTTTCGCTGATGGGTGGCGTATCAATTCGATAGTCGATGAGAATGGCGTTCCGGCGTTTTATGGTATTCTTGGTCAATCTTCCTGCCGTTGGGATACGGGAGGGAATGTAACCATTCTGCCTGCTGGAGATACCTCAACGGTTGTTTTTTCAGACGGCGATGCATATGCACTCAGCTCGGTGTATGGACTTTATTATCACCAATACATGGTATTAACAGAGCCATTTCCACAACGTAAAGTCTTCACTTATACAACCGAACATTCGAGTAATGACATATTTGGAATTGCGGTGGTTCCGTAGTACGGTGTTAATTTAGTAAGAAAGCCGTCTTTAACCAGATGGCTTTAACCCCGCGGGCGGCGTTAGCCCATAGCGCCGCCCGCTTTTTTTTGCTCCCTAAGAGTTCACGCAGAGGCGCAAAGGGCGCAGAGAACGCAGAGTTGTGGTTCTAAAAACCTTCGTATTACTTCTGAATTTCTATGTAAGACAGTCTTTGATATAAGAATTTTAAATTCCCTACTTGTATAGGTCTTTCCTCATGCTGATTGTTTTTCGGTTTTTATTTGAGAGTTCGGCATTGGGGGTAAAGCCATTTTTTTCATAAAAGACAAGTACGCCTTTATCGTGTTCTATGTCAGCGTCTACTGTCAAGAAACGGGCGGCGCAATAATCTTCGTTGCAGTCGAAAGCCTTACCGATAGCGGCGTTTATCATAAAAGAGCCTATGCCTTTGTATCTTTCTGAAAAACCGCCGTCAACCGCAAGTTTGGCTATCTTCATGGCTGGTATTGTCTTAAATGGGTAATTGAGACCGTGAAGTTCTTTTTCGGTCATTGACAGCTTGATTGCGTCCATGATGAGCGACATATACGCCGCGATTTTTCCGGTTTTATGTTCGCAGAGCAGCCATGTTTTTGCGATATGGTCTTTGAGTGAACGGATTGCGTCATGAAAAAGGTAATCATTGTATTCTTCAATAGAACATTTAAATAAAAAAGACGGTTTTTCAGGAGTGAGTTTTTCAAGAAAAAAATAGTCTCTCACATTTTTTGTAGTTATTTTAAGGCGGATGCTCATTTCATGGTCATTTTGCCGATTAAGTCGGCAAGTTCCCTGTTTCGCCGATACACCGAAGCAGGTATGGGTTTACGAATCTGCTCAATGACTTCGCGGGCAATTTTTTTGTCTCTTATCTCCGTGGGTTGCACTGGTTTGACTTTGGCTTCCGCGGCGCGCACGCCCGCATAAATGCGGTCTATATTTACTGTAGGCAGCGAGTTTTCTTGCGCCGGAACGTGGCGCATTGTTTCGTCAACGCCCTTACGGGCGCGTTTGCTTGTTCCCATTTCGTTACCTCTGGCTAAAATATAACGGCTTTTGGAAATAAAGTCAAGCGGATGCAGTGGTAACAGCCTTGAATTAGGAGCGAAATGTTAAATTTGTAAGAAAGTCGTTTTCTTAGAAAGACGGCTTTAACCAAATGACACAGTCCGCCATTAAGTTATTTCAGACTTGGTTTTTTCACAAAAACATGCTAAGAATATGCCATGCCGATAAAGATACCCAGAGAACTGCCCGCTTTTGACGCGCTTTCCAGTGAGCGGGTTTTTGTGATAACCGACGACCGCGCGGAGCATCAGGACATAAGACCGCTGAAGGTTGGAATTGTCAATCTTATGCCCACTACGGTAGTCACGGAAATTCAGCTTTTGCGGCTTCTTGGCAACAGCCCTTTGCAGGTGGACATCACCTTTTTGAAAATGAACAGCCACTCTTCAAAGAATGCGCCGCCTGGACACCTTGAAAAATTTTATATCAGCGCGGAAGAAATTGTCAGTCTTAAAGTGCGTTTTGACGGACTGATTATCACCGGCGCGCCTGTGGAGACCATGCAATTTGAGGAAGTCGATTACTGGGACGAGCTTGTGCAAATAATTGACTATTGTGATAAAAATGTTTTTTCCACTTTGCACATCTGCTGGGGAGCGCAGGCGGGTCTTTACCGCCGTTATAAAATCCCGAAATACCCGCTTGAGAAAAAATTATTCGGCATTTTTCCCCACGCGATAAACGAACAGCACCATGCCCTTTTTCGCGGTTTTGACGACGAATTTCTCGCTCCGCAGTCAAGGCACACCGCCAGCGACCGCGGCGCCATTGCCGCCGAGCCGCGTCTCACGATTCAGAGCGAAACTCCCGATACGGGCGTTTTTATCGCCACCGCGCGCGGCGGGCGTGAAGTCTACGTTACGGGACATCTTGAATACGACCCGCTCACCATCGACCGCGAGTACCGCCGCGATATTGAAAAGGGGCTTCCAATCGAATTACCGAAAAATTACTACCCGGGCGACGACCCTTCAAAAGCGCCTGTCGTCCGCTGGCGCGCGCATGGGAATCTGTTCTTCGACAACTGGCTGAATTACGTCTATCAAGAAACCCCGTTTAATCTGGACGAACTCGCGCCATAGAGTTAACAAGTAATATCTGTTATAATTTCCGTGGGGGAAAAGTGATGATTTACAGGGAATATGGTCAAACAGGGGAAAAGGTTTCTCTTCTTGGGTTTGGCGGAATGAGGTTTAAAAATGTGGACGATCACGATGAATGTGTCCGCATGATGGTTGCCGCCGCGAAAGGCGGGATAAATTATTTTGACACCGCGCCCGGCTATTTTGAGACAAGAAGCGAAACGGTTTTCGGCAAGGGTTTCGCGGAAATGCGAAAATTGGGACTGCCATATTTCTCCGCTACAAAAACTTTCGAGAGTACCGAGACCGGTATCAGAAAGGAAATTGAAGCGCAGTTAAAAAGACTGGATATTCCCGCGATTGATTTTTACCATATCTGGTGCATTACCAGTCTGGGCGGCTGGGAAAACAGAAAAAAAGACGGTATTCTTCAAACTTTCAGAAAATTAAAAGAAGAAGGACTAATCCGGCACATCTGCATTTCTAGCCACCTTATTAAAAGCGAAATCAGGGAACTGTTGATGGAGGGAGTTTTTGAAGGCGTGCTGTTCGGCTATTCCGCCTACAATTTTCAGACAAGGCAGGAGGCGTTCGATGCAATCAGGGAAAAAAAACTTGGAGCTGTTGTGATGAACCCGCTTGGCGGCGGCGTTATCCCCGATCATCCCGAACTTTTCAAATTTATCCGCCGCGACGGCGAAAGCACAGTTGCCGCCGCGCTTCGTGTTCTTTGGGATCATCCCGAAATTAGCGTAACGCTTGTCGGTTTCGATACAATCCAACACCTTAACGAAGCACTGCAGGCAATTGAAGGTTACAAACCGCGCACCGCCGCGGAGCTTGAAGAAACCAAATCGAAGGCTTCGGCTTCCTTCGAGGGCATCTGCACAGGCTGCGCCTACTGCGACAACTGCCCGCAGGAGATTCCAATTCCCTATTTCATGGACTCCTATAACCAAAAACTGTTAAACAAAAATTCCAAAGACCCGATTGGAGAGCGTCTGAAGTGGCACTGGAGTCTTGACAAATCGGTCGCGGGAAAATGCACATCCTGCGGACAATGCGAGGACGCCTGCACACAGCACATCAATATCATTGAACGTTTGAAGGAAATAGCGGGATAAATGATTGTTCTAAAGGGAATTTCCAAAGCCTATCCTAGTATAAATGTGCTGCGCGGCATAGATATTGAAATCCCGGACAGTTGTATTTTCGGAATCATCGGTAAAAGCGGCGCGGGAAAATCCACTTTGTTGCGCATAACAAGCCTTCTTGAAAGACCGGACGCGGGAGAGGTTTATTACGATAATGAGCGCGTCGATACATTGACTGGAACTGCCCTTCTCCAGCGGCGCAGAAAAATGGGAATGATTTTTCAGAATTTCAACCTGCTTGGATCGCGTAACGCGGCGGGAAATATCGCCTACCCGCTGGAAATCGCCGGTATGACAAAGGCGCAGATAAATAAAAGAGTGGACGAACTTCTTGAAATGACAGACATCAGGGACAAGCGAAAGGCAAGGATGAGCGAACTTTCAGGCGGGCAGAAACAGCGGGTGGCAATCGCAAGGGCGTTAGCTGCAAACCCGCAGGTGCTTTTCTGCGACGAAGCGACAAGCTCCCTCGACCCGCAGACCACCCGCTCAATTTTATCGCTGATTAAGGATTTACACAGCAGATTGAACATTACGGTATTTTTAATCACCCACCAGATGGAAGTGATACACGAAACCTGCCAACAGGTAGTCGTTCTTGAAAAGGGACTTGTCGTGGAGCGGGGAACCGTCTCCTCAATTTTTGACGCGCCGAAAACACAGGCGGCGAAGGATTTAATTCATGGCTAAAGAAAAATTGCTCGAAATAATCATTTCCGAGTTTCCGCAAGCGACGCTCGAAACTGTTGTAATGACGTTCGCATCCGCCCTTTTTGCCTCGATTCTAGGTCTTCCGCTTGGAATCTACCTTTACTCAAGCTCTCCTTCGGGACTTGCTCCGCAAAGAATCACTTACAACATTCTTTCCCGCGTTGTAAATCTTTTGCGCTCCCTGCCCTTCATCATATTGATGATCCTTCTCATTCCATTTACAAGAATGATCATGAAAACCAGCATCGGTCCCGCCGCGGCAATCGTACCGCTTTCAATCGCGGCTGCTCCATTTGTCGCGCGCGTAGTCGAATCCGCCCTCTTTGAAATAGACAGGGGCGTGATTACCGCGGCAAGGGCGATGGGCTCCACCAATTTTCAAATCATCTACAAAGTGCTGATACCGGAGTCTCTGCCCGCCCTCGTCTCCGGTCTTGCCCTTACAATCATCAATTTAATCGGCTATTCCGCAATGGCGGGCGCAATCGGCGGCGGCGGTCTTGGGACTACCGCAATCAACCACGGCTACTACCGTTTCAGGACGGACGTAACAATCGCGGCAGTCGTCATCATTTTGATCTTTGTTGAAATTGTGCAGATAACAGGCACCGCAATCAACCGCCGGCTTTTATCAAAACGATAGTCAATTCTGGTATTTAAGGGTAAATTGTACTGCAAATAGCCCTTTTTATATTATGGAAACCAGTTGACTATATGGTAGACTTTTTCGCCATAACCCGCTATCATAAACACAGGAGAAACAAAAATGGAAGAAACAGGTTTGTTCAAAAAACGGTTTACGCACAGGCAGGTTTTTGACTGCAAGCGTGACCCGCTGTGGCCTAAAAAGGATACGGATTTCACTGTATGCCTTTTCGCGCCCCCTTATAACGCGATTACCGGCAAACAAATGCCGGAAAATGACTTAAAAGGCAAAATCTTCTACTTTGAAGGGGAAAAAGGGGACGACGATACCATAAGACAATTAAGCCTTTGGATGGCGGATGACGCAGAAAAGACAAATCCAAAATGTATTGTCGAGAACGGCAGTATTTATGGATTATCGCTTGACAATTTCCTGTACGAGTCCGAAGCCAAATTTGATCCTTCCGTTCACAAAGGCGAAACGCGGGCGGCAAACTATCCTGATGAATCATTCGGCGGATTTGGCTTTTATTTTTCCGTAAACAGGGAATTTAATTATCGCGGCAATGACAAGGTAACATGGCGATCATCAGTAGAAAAAGCCGTTAAGTTTTCTATTTTGGAAAAAATTCCTTTTAAGGATTAGGGTAAAGGCTCAATCGCGGGGCAAGTTAAACGCTGAAGTTTATCAGCCGCTGCCCCCGCCTTCAATCGTCTGTATCGATCCGTCCGCGTTGTATTTCAACTCCGCTACTTTTAAACTTCGCAGATAAGTTTTTCCGCCGGAAGGAACACTGTCGTGGTGAAACAGATACCACTTGCCTTTGTACTCCGCGATAGCGTGATGAGTCGTCCAGCCTACTACCGGCGTTAAAATCACTCCCTGATAGGTAAAAGGTCCGTAAACACTGTCGCCTGTCGCGTAACATAAAAAGTGAGTGTCGCCTGTCGAATATGAAAAATAGTATTTACCGTTGTACTTGTGCATCCATGACGCTTCAAAAAAACGGCGTTCTGTGTCGCCCTGTTTAATGGGTTTGCCGTCCTTGTCAAGAATAACAACAGAGCGCGGCTCTTCGGCGAACTGGAACATATCGCCGCTGAGTTTTGCCACACGCGGAGGAATAGCCGGCTCGTTGTCCGCAGGGAAAAAGAAATCGCCGGGGAAGCCGAAGGGCTGACGCGGAATTCCCGGTATGTCGGTCTTGAAAGAAACGCCTTCCAGCGATTTGTTATCGCGGTAACGCTGAAGCTGACCGCCCCAAAGACCGCCGAAGTACATATAATGATTGCCGTTTTCCTCAAAGACGCAAGGATCGATGCTGTAACTGCCTCGAATTGGGTCGCTCTGCGGAACAAAGGGACCTTCGGGCTTGTCCGCGACGGCGACCCCGATGCGGAAAATATCGTTTTTATCTTTGAGCGGAAAATACATATAATATTTGCCGTTTTTACAGGCAACGTCGCAATCCCAGAGCTGTCTGCCTGCCCAAGGAATGTCCTTAACATCGAGAACTACGCCGTGATCGGTCACTTTGCCGTTCTCGACATCGTCCATTGAAAAGACGTGGTAGTCCTTCATATTGAAGTGATCGCCTGAGTCGTTTTCGCCGACACCGCTATCCAAGTCGTGAGAGGGGTAAATAAACACCTTGCCGTTAAAAACGTGAACTGAAGGGTCTGCCATGTAGTCATTAGGGACTAAGTATCGAGTTTTCATGGTTACAAGATAGCAGGAAGTACGGTATTTAGCAAGTGTTGAATTATTTGCCCTAAAAAAGTATATTGATACTACATGAACTCTATCGAACTTGCGAAAGCTTAC
>JAISSH010000026.1 GCA_031273265.1 Treponema sp. | reverse complement strand
TTAAATTCAATGGTATTATCTGTAATTGTTATAATAATCTCACAATTTTCTGAAAGGTCAATCGCATTTTGGAAAAGCTCCCATATCGCTCTTCTTTCTGCGTGACTTTCTTCTAATTTTTCAAAACCTTGAATAATTTTATCTGCGTGCTGTTTCATATCAGCACGTTTTGACTCGTCTTCGGCTCTTTTTCCAGCTTCTTCTCTGTTAAATGTTTCATTCATATAATTTACTCTCTAAACAACAGTGTTATTGTCTGTCTGCACTTTCGTCAGCTGCCCACTAACGCCAATGGTCTGGCGTTCGAGTTATCATGCTTTTATACTTTATCAATTTTTCGCTCTATTATCAACAGGGGATAACGCGGTGTACATGGCACTCTGGCGGCTATTACCGGAGACATCGCCAAAGCCGACTACGGCATCCCTCTCGATCTAAAAAACAAGGCGCTTGGTTATCTGGATAATAAGTTACGCGACATTTACACGGAATGGGAGAACGCTGTCTCTACCCTCTCCTCTTAACCGCTTCCTCTACATTCCACTTGATATGTTCGCGTAAATCCTTTTGGCTGTCAAAGGAAAGCCCGAAATCTCTTTCCATTTTTTTCACATTGTACAAAAAAGGTTCTGCGCCCCAGCCCAAATCGTTAAGAACAATCTCCGACTTTGACTCCGGAAAAAACTCAAGCGCGATTTTCGCTATCTGCTCCCAACTTGTAAAAACATTCCCAAGCGCGAGGTAAATTTCTCCGCTCTTGTCGCTCTCAAGCAATTTCACATACAACTGAGCAATTTCTCCGGCGGAGATAAACTGCGTCCCGTCGTGCTTCGTGAGCGTGACAGGTTTGCTGTTTACCACTGCGTCGGCAATGTCGCGAAAACGTTTGTCGGGCTGTGTAGAGCCGTCGGGGAAAGGCGGACTTGAATAAGTGTAACCGGGGCGGATAATATTGCGCTTCATGGCAACTTCCCCTTTACCGCCGTAATACTTTGTAAAACCCAAAACATAAGCTTCAGATGCGGACTTTGTGCTGCCGTAAAGATCAATCGGAAGATTTACCGCCGTTTCATCCATGCCGTTGCGCATAACGCCCATAGCAGCTGTGCTGCTGGTGTAGATAAATTTCCCAACTCCGGCTTTTTCGGATATTTCAAGCAGGTTTACAGTCGCGGCGGTATCATTATTCAACATCGAGACAGGCTCGTCACCCCAGCCAAGCGCGATTTGTATAACAGCGTCACAGTTTTTTACATATTTCGCCAAAAGTTCATAATCGGTTATCGCGCCTTTAACGATCTCCGCCTTCTTTGCAAGCGAAGGATATTTTTCGGGAGAGCGCGACAGCACTACCGCTTCATGCCCATTCTCAACAACGGCAAGCGTAACATACTGCCCAATATTCCCCGTTCCGCCTGTGATAAATACTTTCATTTTCCCTCCAAAAAAACCCGTCCTTGCGAACGGGTTTTCTCTGTTACGACCAGCGGCAACCGCCGCGCTGAGGTCCGTTTCTGCGTCCTGGCCATTGCATACCGCATCCGGGACCAAAACCGCGTCCCGGTCTGAAGTTATCGCCATTAAATCTGGGGCGGTCACGGCTTCGGTCAAACGCAAGGAAATCATACGATTTACCGTCAATCGTTATTTTTGTCGGTTGGATTACTTTGTTAAACTTAAATCCTTCGACAGAAACATTTGTTCCTTCCTTCAACCCCTCAATAAAACCGATGTAACGCGTCAATAGCGGAACCATGTAGACAGAATCGCCGCTTGCCACCGCGACCAATCCTTTCTCCAACTGTAAAGTTCCCTCTATTGTTACCGTTTTTTGAGCGCGCGGCTGTTGATCTCTGTCCGGGCGTTCGGGTCTCTCCTGACGATTCCTTCTTTCCGGCGCGTTATTTCTGTTGGGACGGTCGTTTTTATCCTGACTGTCGCTGATGCCCTGAGCGAAAACCGAACCAAAACCAAGAATGCCGATAAGCAAAAATAAACTTAATTTTTTCACAAAAACCTCCATTGATTAGTTTCATATTTATAACCAAAAAGCTGATATTGTGTTACAATAAAAAATTAACAAATATCATAATTATTGTTATGAAATCTGTAACCTTTTCATTGTCCTGAAACGGAGAAATTAACCGTGCTGCGCCGCCAGTATTATCATCGAAATGAATAAAGACAGCGCCAGAGCCGCGATATAGATGCCAAAAGCCGCGGAAAAGCCGAGACTCAGAACAAGCCATATTCCCATAGTATTCAAAATAGAGCGGTACATGAAAACAAATCCGTGAAAAACTACGGGCAGAACCGGAAGCAGAAGAACGAAAAGATAGCGCGGCTTGGTTATGGCGCGATAACGCCAGCCGATAACAATAACAATGAGCGCCATTGGCAGGAAAAATACGGCGGAACCAAAACGATTCAATATTTCAGCTTCAAAAATTTGTGAGATATATCCTTCTGTGCCAAGATTTTTTGCGGATAAGAAAAGTTCGTCTATCTGAAGATTGGGCAGTCCGCGCCGTACATCGGAAAGGAGCAGGAGATTTTCAAAGCTAATATCCAGAATAATGCCCGCAATTGTTTTTTCGCCGATAAGCCATTCGCTGTCCCAGTTTATATTCTTGTCATAACGACTCAGCGCTTTTGTTAAAACTATAATCTGCTGCTTGTCGTTTAAAATAACCGGCAGTAGTTTTGCGTATTGCGCTCTTACGTTTGCCAGAGGACGCGAATTGGCGTCAAATTCCATATACTCAAACCCCATGCCGTAGGCATAATCATTGTAGGTTGAAAGGCTTGAAAAACGCATAACTACCCTGCCCTTCTGACTCGGCAGTGAAAAAACAGCCCCGCTTAAAATTTCGCCAAATGATATTTTCATTTCATCAATAAAAAACGCGTATTCTTTAGTTGCCCGTTCGCTTGCCGCAAGAAAATTCTTAACGTCGGGATCATCGGGGGTTAGTGTCGATAGTTCCAGAAAAGTATAATATGCCAGAATCCAATCGCCCGCGTTCATGGCACGATAACCGTACAGTTTTAGATCATAAAGCTGGTACAAACGTTCTTCTCTGGCGTTAGGCGCCATGGAATCAATTTTGTTCCACGCCTCGCTCGCAATCCTTGCGGCATACGCTTCTTCGGGACTGTTGTCCGCCGCAATCCGTCCCGCCAAAACCGCAAGCCAATGCGCGTCAAAATAGCGCATCTCCTTAAACGCGGTCTCACTCATGCTGATAGCCTGCGTTGCGTTCAGCGGTTTTTGATCTCCCGACAACGGGGAAATATCCACGCCGCGCCAATCTCTGGCTAACGCGGCTCTGGCAACGGATTTTTCTTCGCTTTGTTCCGAGCGTTTCTCTTCCCTGTTGACTTCAATCGTTACTCTTAAATCCGCCAACTCTGGACTGTTAGGCCAAATTTGATCGCAAATGCCGAGAAACTGCGAAGCTTCCTGCCAATTCCCCGCCTTGCTGTAAATCTGCGCGTGTTCTTTCGCAAGATGATACAACTCGCCTTTATAACTCAGATCTCCTTCGTAATCTTTAACCAACGGAAGAGCCAAAAAGAAAATGACTCCGTAAACAACGGCGGAGCAGATGGCGATAAGAATGGAATTCATCAGGCGTTTGAACAGTATTTGAGAAAAACTTGAATATTCTTCTTCAAAAGAAACCAGTCCGAACGGAACTACAAGCGCGGAAAAAACAAGAGCTGGAAACGTATTGAACAATTCCAGTGCGCCCTGTATCAGCCGCCATTCGCGTGAATAAAGCAGAAGAGGAACAGCGGAAGCCGGAAAAATAAACCTGAAAATCATAACCAGCGAGCATGAGACAATCATATAGAGAAAAAATATTGATTGAGGAGAACGAAGTTTTTCAGTATTAATACTCATCTTTATCTCGCCTTTTTGAAAAATAAACTAATACCGCATAAATATTTACAAGTACGCCGAAGCAAAAGAAAATAAGCGGAATTGCCAAAGAAACGGGTATTATATTCTGAAAAAACGAGCTTAATATTTCTTGCATTTCGGGAGTATTAAAAAAAGTTTCAACCGCCAGAATGCCGCGGAAAGCAAGAATGCCCAAAAATAAATTCGCCATAGGCCATACGCTGAACTTGATTGCAAAACCCAACGAACTTAAAAGAAAAATCAGCGCGCCCGCATAAATAAAATAAGAGTGAACTCCTTCGTGAAATCTATTATGAAGCTGTTCCTGACTGAGCCTGATGTCAATGACAAGGCTTTTAAGAAACCACGGCGTATCATCGCCGAAAGGAATGGGAGGAAGAATTAAATTGGCATTCGCCGTAGACTCCTGAAAAAACATTGGGCGGTCTGGGATAGCCGTTACCCTGGGACCCAAAGGTTCGGCTGTCCCTTTCAATAAAATAACCGTAGTTTCATTTTTATTCATGGAATTGGATAATATCAAACCGTCTCCGCCCATTTGCCTGCCCGCACTTTGCGCCGGCGGAACTAATTCCCATTTGTACAGCGCGAAGGATATGCCGAAATTGAAAAGGAGAGATAAAACAATCACGCAGATCACCGTCATCGGCGCGAAATATTTTATTCTTGCGGCATAGCTTAAAGCCAGAAGTATAGATGAATACATTGCCAACGACAAAGCCCAATGAGCGGCGGTAATAAGTATGGTCAAATAAGTCTCAGGTTTTGGCGGCAGATTTTTCATCCATTCAACATGAAGGGACAAATACCGAATGCCCATCGACGCCAAAAAAATAACAGCGAAACTGAGACTGAAAAAAAGCGTCAGCTTTGCCAGTTTTTTCACATTATCAGATTATCACGGCATACAAACCAGCGCAAGAGTTAAAAATGTCTTTTTTACCCGATTGAGAAAAAAAGCGATATACGGCATAATAAGGCATGGACGCTCAAATAGCGGTGCTGGGCGCTGGCGCCTGGGGAACGGCAATTGCGAAAGTAATCGCCGAAAAAGGAAAAGATGTCGTCATCTGGAGCTATGAAGAGGAAACAAAGGACGATATTAACCAAAGAAATCAAAATCTTAAGTTTTTGCCGGATGTAACTCTGCCGGAAACAATCAAAGCGACAACGGATATTGAAGAGGCGGCGGAGGGACGGAAGTTTCTGATTTACGCGGTTCCGTCTCTGTTTTTGCTGGATACCGTCAAAAAATCCATTTTGGTAAATTCAATCCGCGAGGGGGAAACGACGATTGCCGTTATTACAAAAGGTTTCCTTCCTTCCGAAAACGGACCGCGTTTGATCCTTGAATCGATGGAAGATTATCTGCCGGGATTCTTTCGTCAATCCCTTGTTTATATATCCGGTCCAAGCCACGCCGAAGAAGTATCCCGCGGGAAAATCACAGGGTTGATAGCGGCAAGCGAAAACGCGAAAAATTCCATACGTTTCAGGGATCTGTTGAAGAACCCCCTGCTCTTTGTTTATTCGTCATTTGATGTCCGCGGAGTGCAGGTTGCGGCGGCGGCGAAGAATGTAATAGCCATCGCGTTCGGAATGTTAGACGCCATTAAAACAGACGCAGATGACAGTATATTCGGCGATGGAACAGATTCCCTTCTGCTTGCCGCCGGACTCAACGAGATACAGATTCTCGGCAAGGCGTTAGGCGCTACTCACATGGAGACGTTCACTTCCATTGCGGGCATTGGCGATCTGGATGTTACATGCCGCTCGGTACACGGAAGAAATCGGCGCTTCGGCAGGGACATAATCGAAAAAAACATTTTAGCGCCGTTCAAAGACATTGACGATCTTCTTGCGCGTATCGGCGAAATCGGCTACCTCCCGGAAGGCGTCGCGGCGGCAAAATATATCAGTATTCTCGCGGAAAAACACAAGTTAAAAATGCCTGTTTCCGTGGGGTTATGCAAAATACTGAACCGCGAAATGGAACCGCTTGAGTATATACAGAATTTTTTCGATGGATTAAGATAAAAAATGCTTGAAAAATTAACCGGAAAAATAACGGACGCCCTTCGTTTTGTCGCGGGTAAATCCACAATTTCAGAAAAAAATATTGAAGACGCGGTGGAAGCGATCAAAATGGCGCTTCTCGAAGCGGACGTGAACCTGCGCGTTGTTCGCCGTTTCGTCAATTCCACGATTGAAGAAGCAAAGGGCGAAAAAGTTCTGCGCTCCGTCGATCCCGGTCAGCAGTTTGTAAAAATTATTCACGATAAACTGGTTTCTTTCCTTGGTGAAACCGATCCGGCGGCAAGGGCGTTAAAACTGCGCGGCCCCGATGTAATTTCCACAGTACTCATGCTTGGTCTTCAAGGTTCGGGAAAAACCACAAGCTCGGCGAAACTCGCCCTTCGCCTGAAAAAAGAAGGACGCAAACCTCTGCTTGTCGCCTGCGATCTTGTGCGCCCCGCGGCGATGGAACAGCTTGCCGTTCTCGGCGGACAAATAGGCATACCCGTTCACAGAGAAGAAGGCGCGAAAGACAGCGTAAAAGTTTACAATAACGCGCTTGCGTGGGCGAAGCAAAATTTAATCGACACCGTAATCATAGACACAACAGGACGCCTGCAAATTGACGAACCCATGATGCAGGAGCTTTCCCGCCTTAAAGACGCAGCCAAGCCGGACGAAATGCTCCTTGTCGCCGACTCAATGACAGGTCAGTCCGCCGCCGACATCGCTAAAACTTTTGACGAAAAAATCGGACTCACTGGCGTAGTGCTTACCAAGTTCGACTCCGACACAAGAGGCGGCGCTGCGCTCTCGCTTAAAACCGTTACGGGCAAACCGTTAAAATTCGTCGGTACAGGCGAGAAGCCCGAAGACTTTGAACCGTTTCACCCCGACAGAATCGCCGGGCGCATTCTCGGCATGGGCGATGTTGTAAGCCTTGTAGAAAAAGCACAGGAAGTAATCGATCAAAAAGAAGCCATAGAACTCCAGAAAAAAATGGAGAAAGAAAACTTCACGCTGGAAGACTGGCTTTCCCAACTGCGCGCCGTAAAAAAAATGGGCTCTCTGCAAAAAATGTTGGAGATGATTCCCGGAATGCAGGGGCAGATCAGCGAGGACGACATTAACAAAGCCGAACTGAAACAACAGGAAGCTATCTTAAGCTCGATGACCCGCAAGGAGCGCGCAAATCATCTGATAATAGGACCGCCGCGCAGAAGCAGAATCGCGCACGGTTCAGGCACGTCAGTCGCGGAAGTAGCGCGTTTGTTAAAAAAGTTTGAAAAGATGCGCGGCATGATGAAAAAAATGGCAAAAGGCGCGCGGAGCGGAATGGGAATGCCGAATATGCCGGGAATGTTCCCGCAGTAGCCACAGTAATTACATTTTATTTGTTTTCACCCAATTTACAATTTCATCAATTTTTCCAAAAACAAGACCGGTCACAGTGTCGGCGCAACCGTAGTAAATCGCGACTCTGCCTGTGTCTTTGTCAACAAGCGCGGCGCAGGGGAAGGTGACGTTGGGCACGTCGCCTGCCAGTTCATAAAGTTCGCGGGGGTTTATAATGTACGGATTCGCGCGGGCGAGTACCTTCCAGGGTTTTTCAAGATCAAGAAGCGCCGCGCTGAACGAATAAACAAAGCCGTTACAGCTTGTAAGTACGCCGTGGTAAAACAAGAGCCAGCCTTCGGCGGTTTCTATGGGGCAGGGTCCCGCGCCGATTTTCGTGCTCTGCCAGCCGCCAGCCGGCGCCATTACGTGGCGGTGCTTTCCCCAATAAAGCAAATCCGGGCTTTCGGAATAGAAAATATCGCCGAAGGGCGTATGCCCCGAATCGCTGGGGCGGCTTAACATGGCGTAATTTTTTCCTATCTTGCGCGGGAAAAGCGCGCCGTTGCGGTTGTAAATCATCGACGGGCTTTCCATTTGATAAAATTTTTCAAAATCAAACGTGTAACCCAAACCGAGGCATGGTCCGTGATAACCGTTACACCAAATGATATAGTAACGGTCTTCAATAAAAATAACGCGGGGGTCGTACTTGTAATCGGAATCGGGCAGTTCGGGATCGGTTTTAATAAACCGAATCGGATCGTCTTCGATTTTCCAGTTAATGCCGTCTTTGCTTCTGCCCGCGTGAATGTTCATGTTACGCGCCGTATCATCGCAACGGAATACGCCCGCGAACCCGTCCTTAAAAGGAACGACCGCACTGTTAAAAATACTATTCGAACGTACGGTCAAATTCCTCGGTATGATCGGGTTCGCCGAGTACCGCCACATAAGCTCCTTTTCAGGGTCGCTTGAGGGCGGCCTGTCCTCCCACGGAATGTTCGGCAGGCTGCTCCCGTTTACGATGATACTTCGCATCCTAATACTAAATTAGTCTCCGTTGGCGTCCGCTACCAGGTTGTTCCAGTTCTGGGAAACAGATTCAACAAGCTGAGCCGGTTCGCCGTCATAAAACCACATTTCCCACGCGATAGAACCGCGGTTCAAACCGGGAACAAGGATGTTGTTGCGGAATTTCAACAGAGCCGGATTACGTATCATAGCCATAGTTTCATCCACGACGCGGACATCCCTGAAAACAGGATAAAGAACCGTCTGCCATCTTGGATCAACACGCGCGTTCCATGCCTGCATTGCCCAAAGAATCGCCTCAACCTGAGCCGGTGTCTTTGTCTTAGGAATAACCAATACGTTTTCATCGGTAAAGACTACATAGTTTTTTGCCCTCGGACCTTTGGGAGGAAGCACCATGCCCCAGTCATCTTTCATGTTGGCGATATCCTGGCGCACATATTCCTGCTCAAGGCGCATAGCTACTCTGCCGTCGTTAAACATAGGCTTATACCAGTCCCATGCCGCGCCTTCCGGTTTGGGCATCATAACGCCTTCATTTCTCAGTCTGATGGCAAACTGAAGCGCTTCAAGAAAACCCCTTGTGTTTGTAGCATTGATCAATTTTCCTGATTTAGAATCTCTGCCTACGTAATCGGCTCCGTTTCCGGCGACAAAAATATCAAGTATTTCTGTAGAAAGGTCGGCTGTCGTAGCATAAGTGTCCATAATACCATCGTTGTTAGTGTCTCTTGTAAGCGCCTTACAGACTTTTAAGAATTCATCCCATGTCCATTTACCGTCTTTCTGCAGATCGTACAGATGATTTTCATTAAAACCAGCTTCCTTAAGGAGTCTCTTGTTAAAGAAAATTACCTGACCGTGCAAGCTTCCGCCGTAATCAATCTGGTAAGCGTAAAGCTTTTTTTTGCCCTTTGCGTCCGGCAATGTAAAAAGCTCTACGATCATTTGGTTGATATCAACAATTTTGTTGCCTTTAGAGAAGTCAAACTTGCCATCGTTTAAGGGAGCAAGAAGACCCTGTCTGTACAGAGACATTGCCCAGTCCGACTGAACGACAAATACGTCGGCCGCCGGTCTGTTCGCCATGGTGGAAGTTGCCGCTATCTGCGGCATTTCGTTCCAGCTTGCGATATTTTTTTCCTGCATTGTGAAGCCAAACTCGCGCTGGATTCTTCTCCGCCATTCAAGCAATTTTTCCTGGCTTTCACTTCCGTACCACTGGGCGGTGGGCGGATTTTTTGTGGTATCATAATCGGCCCAATAGTTTCCGACTACGATATTCATACCTTTAAGCGCCGACGGCGGGCTCTTAAAATTTTTAATGTCTGCCGTCACCTGGGCAAATAAAGGCGCGCCAATGAGCATCAACACAAGCACAAGACACGCAATCCACATTTTTTTGCTTTTTAACATATTCATCCTCCGTTAAATTGTTTTTATCTCAAGCGTCCGGCAATGCCGAAACCGCGTTGAAACCTACATCTTTATACCCGTCTGGCTGAGGGACTCGACGAACGCTTTTTGCGCGACAAGGTACAGCAATATCAGCGGGGCAAGGCACATGAGCATGCCCGTTGCGATTATCGCCTGCGTATAGGCGACAGGCGCTATTGTATTAACAACGCCGCTGGCGACATTGGTGGCAGCCGCCCACCATTGACCAAATCTTTCCGCAATCGAACCCAGACCGCTGGAAAGCACCCTGTAATTTGTTAAAAACAAAGTTGAGTAGAACGCGTCTGTCCATTGCCACACAAACGAAAACAGGAAACAGGAAGTGAGCATCGGGCTTGCGTCGGGAACCATGATGCGGATAAATGTTTTAAATTTTCCGCAGCCGTCCACCCACGCCGCCTCTTCCAGTTCTTTCGGCACTCCCCTGAAGTACTGCCTGAGCATAAAAATATACAAGCCGCTTTTAAGCCCCATGCCTGTAATGGAAAGCATCCAATAACCAAGAACACTGCTTAACATATTGATGGGTTCGCCGCCGAAAAATCTCAGCAAGCCGAAGAAATCAAAAAAGCTGAAATTCAAATACAGCGAAGCCATTATCGTATGCGGTGGAACGACAATTATCAACATCACGCAGAAGAACCAGAAATTCTTAAACGGAAATTTATACCTCGCGAAGCCGTAAGCCGCCATAGTACAGGCAGAGATTTGAAAAACCGCGCTGGTAACCACAATTACCAAAGTCCTGAGGAGCGATGACCAAAAACCGAGCAGTTGTCTTACCAGCGTGTAGTTGCCTAATGTAAAATTACGGGGAATGCTGATTACCGTACTGTCGTACAGATCCGCTTCTGTCATAAAACTTACGCTTAATTTATCCAGCAACGGCTGTACAATCAGGAAGCACATTCCAAAAAGCAGGATTGTGCGGCAAATCTTAAAAGCCGCTTCCCAAACTTTTTTCTTTACGCGATAACTTTTAGTTACGTTGCCCCAGTTTGCCGTTCTTTCTGCGGTATAATCACTCATAGTAGTACACCTTCCTTGAAATTAGACCCATTGCAATTCCGATAATTATTATTACGGCAAGAAAGTAAACCCATGCCATTGCCGTCGCAAAACCAAATTGCATCAACCGTATCAGGGAAACATTTATTTTTGCCATAACACGGTTGTCTGTTCTTAAAAAATAATCTATTACGCTGTAAACAATGTTGACAAGTATCAGCGGACTGACCATCGGGAAGGTGATTTTCCAGAAACATTCCCAGCTTGTGGCGCCTTCTATTTTTGCCGCTTCAAACATACTTGGCGGTATTGTCTGCAGGGCGGAAAGGAAGATAATTATCTGAATACCGGAAGCCATAGCAATATCATAAATTTGGTTTATGATGCGGAAAATATATCCCATAAAATCACTCGCTGCCCCTTCCGCAACAAGGATGTCTTCCAGCACTTTGGTAATAGACGACTTCATCAAATTGCCTTCTTTTATAATATCCGCCATGCTGTTCAACAGAGAGTTATTTGTTTCAAGCCCGATCATAACTCCTGAGGAAAGTATCACCGGCAAGAAGAAGATAGCCCGTACAATGCTTCTTGCTTTGAATTCCTGATTCAATAATAGCGCGACAAACAGACTGAAGATAATAATGGCGGGAACAATCAGAACCATACGTCCGATTTCTTCGGTAACAAACCTGTTGAATTCCGGGTCAACCGTTAAAACCCTTTTTAAGTTTTCAAGACCGGTAAAAGTCATGAAAAAACCGTGTTCCTCGGTGTCGATTCTTACATTGCTGAACACCATGCGAAGGGATTCCAAAATGGGGAAAAACATAAAAGCCAAAAACCCGATAATGAAAGGAAGCAAAAACAAATACCCGGTAATGGCATTTTTTCCTTCCAGAGTCAGCGAACTTTTGTCAGACTTCTTGACGTAGTACATTACTCCCCCTACTTTACCACAGAATAACTGTTAGCTTTTACCACAAGACCGGAACCGCCGCTCCGGTATGTCCAGTCATTATCGCTTATATTAACAACAACTTCAGTGCCGTCCTGATACACTGTTACCGTTACACCGGGCGATAATATCCGATGATCCACGATTGCCTGACTGTACAACTTTCCAAAATCGGCGGAAAACCGCTTATAAAGGGCATCCGCGTCGCCGACCCATTTATCGTACTCATTGGCATAAAACTGCCTGAACTTCGTTTCCTGCAGTTCCGAAGTCTCTTCCTTCATAAAACTAAAGTAAAGCCCCGCGCCGCCTTCAACCGATTTTAACAGATTTTTTGTGTAATCCTCCGCAAGGTTGATAGCTTTGCCGGTAAATGGCACAAGACCATGCAGAGCTATCTGGTAAAAGGGTACGGCGGTATCGGTAATGCCAAAATACTGATCATCGATCATCATGTCGGTAATAACGGAGGCGAACGGCACGGCGAAATCGAAGCCTGTATTAACAAGCACCCCTGTCCCGGCATTCTGCAATTCGGCAAGTTTTTCCTGTCTTATTTTTATGGACGCCTCGCGGCTTACATGACGCTTTTCATGATAATCGCCCGCCAGTCTTGAGCCAATGCTTCTGAACGCGATGTTTTTAATTCCCAGCTTGGCGGCTTTCGGGACATAGTTGTCTATCATCCTTATCGTGGCGGCAGGACGCGAAAGGTAATTCAATTTGCCCCACATCTTGCGCTCGCCGAACCAGACAAAGCTGAACGGATAACGCTGAACCCGTTCGCGGTTAATTGAACGGGCGGCGTCGCGGTAAAGGCTGAATCCGCTGAACTGTTTTACATCTCTCATGAAAACGAAATCCACTTCGGGATAAAGTTTATAATTATTTTTTTCCGCGGCGGACACAAGATTTCTAAAATCCTTCTTCTTGCCAAGCTCTTTTATCAGTTTTATCTTTGTAGGCACGGAATGATCAACACTGCGGTTAAACCAGCCGTTCAGCTTAATTTGAACATTCTTCCATCCAAACATGGCGAAGTCATTGATCATGGATTCGGTTTCCACGTACGAGGTAAGCTTTAACGGAAGATCGAAAGGAATACCAAGCCTGTGCTGGGTTTTATTTACCGCGCCGACTATTTCCACGGCTATCGGAGTATCGTCTATCTTTGTTTGCCCCAACTGCGGATATTTTTTCTGCAGCCATGAACGGTATTCTTTCGCCATACCAACATATCCCGGACTGGAACATGGCGTATAACGCAGGGTTATGCTTTCGCCGTCCGGCAATCCGTTTTCAAAAACGTACACATTGCGTTCATTGCGTCCTACAATATCCAGACTCGTGCCGTGAACAATATCGAAATACGCGTAAACTCTGTTCCATGAAGCGTTCCTTCCCGATACGTCGGCGCGTACGCTCGCGTAGGAAGCGCCCTCTTCTATTACGCAGAACAAAGCGGCTCCGTTTTTCTGTATGCCAAACCCCGGAAATGGAGCCTTGCTATCGCTGATTACGGCGTCGCGCGGCATGGCTTCGTCCCAGCCGTAAACGACCACGCTGAACGGAACCTGATTAAACTTTCCGTTGTTAAAGTTGATTAACGACCCGCTCCCGTCGGGTACGAGCATGAAACCTTCGTCATGTACGCTGCCGGAACCCATGAAGGGAAGCAGAGTCAGTTGTCTGAATGGGAAATTCGGTCTGTAGGCAATTTGATCGAACGGCGCGTTAACAACAAGGGATTTTCCGTCAAGAATATAACGAAGCGTCAGATTAAATGCCGGTTTGTTCATACCGCTTGCGGTAGGATATTTTTCCGCGTCTTCCATATAGTCATTGTATGTATAGCCGACGTTCGCAAAGAACTCTTCCATCAACTCTTTCATGTACTCATGCGCGTTATCACGCAGTACATAAACATTTGTTTTTGCCAAATCGGGATAATTCGCCAAAAGCGCGTCTTGGTCGTCATTTGAACGCAGGTTGTTGATATCGTAAAGACGGTAGCTTGCGTCCACAATGCCCTGCTCGCGATCTTCCATTTTTTCAAGGTAGGCGTCCATTCTTTCTTCCGTCAGCGCGGGCGGAATACGGAAGGTGCGCACGTTATCGCCTATCGTGTAACGCACCTCAAGAACGCCGTTCACCACTTCATATTCATAGGCTTTTAACAGTATACTGCTTTGTCCTGAATACAATGTCATCGCGACGCCTGTTGTGTCGGAATACTCCAGCGAGAACTGGGAATCCATTAAATATGACGTAATAACATCGGCATCGATATCTACGGCGTTTCCTTTCGGATTGGAATGCCACCGTGCGCCGCTTGCCTTATCAGTAAGAATTATTGCCGCTGTTTCCGGCAAAAAGCGCAGAGAAAGATATTCATTTTCCAAAATAATATCTTCAACAACAGTGCCATCTTCCTCCAGGTTCTGGTATACAGTAACCGGGTTTACTCTTAATATCCTTTTCTTACAGGAAACAAACGAGAAAATCGTGAAGAATGATAATAACAGCCATGCAAACTTTTTCACCTAACCCCCTCTATATCAACCGGAACAAAATTTCTTTATACAGCGAAATAAAATACGCTATCGCGTCGCTGACAAGACTGAAGAAAATAACAAAAATGAAAACCATTACCCCCATTCCGACAATGGTCAACAAACTCGACAGCAATGTTTTTATTATGCTGTAATCGTGAACCATCATCATCGCGGAAAGTATAAGCAGCCCGGTCCACACCATGGCGAAACCGCCAAGCACCCAGTAAATCGCGCCTTCTTCAAAGGTGATAATCTGGCTTAAAACAATTAATATAACGTTAATGATCACATAGGGCGTAAGCGCATAACAGACTGCCATGTAAATTTCGTGCATCTTTCCCTTGCCGTCCATGAGCGTCGTAAGACTCCAATTCGCGACAGTCCACAGGAAAACAGGCAGTAAAATACGCAATACCACGATGATCGCGTTAAAATATTCCATGTTAATTGTGACAAACTGAAAACTTGTCAGCGTTAGCCGCATTATTTCCGTTATGACCATAACTATAAGAATAATATTCGCGGCTGCAATAGAACCGCGTCCTTCATGGGTTAAATCCCAAAAACCGTCAAGTGGATGGGTAGAAACATACAGCGAATATTTTAGTGTTTTGCCAACATGATTAAACCATGCTTTATCTATTTTCATGCTTCTTTAATCTCCTTGACGGTTTTAATAATACTCTTAATAAACGGCGGAACTAAAACAAGAATTCCCAACACCAGAAGTATTTTCCAGAGGTTTTCTTCCATCCATTGCTTGCGGTACAACTGAAACGCTTTTCCATAACCTTCACGGTAATGTTTCAATTTATAATACCTCATCGCTTTCTGGAATTCGCTCTGCCTCAGCGCAGCCCTGCCTATGCCGATGTACGCAAGATCGTAGTTTCCGTTCATTTTAAGAACATCTTCCCACAGTACCGCGGAAGCCTCGTAGTGTCCCGCTTTGTACTCGTCCAGAGCGTCGTTAATCGCCTGTCCGTATTTTGTCAGATCAAAGCGCGTAAGGGAGGCGGATCTGGAATCCAGCGCGTAGAGCGAATCGCCCATCCTGTCAAGCGCGGTCGGCAGAAGGAAACAACCTTCGCGGTTGCCGATTCCGCCGAAAGCGTAAAGCAGATTTCCCTGAAAGTCGTACATGAAAATACGCCCGCGCGTTCTGTCAAAACAGGCGTATGAATCGTTGTCAAACGGAACCACGTCGATAAACCTTGAACGTCCGGTTATGCCGCCCGCGTTGCCAAACACAAGATCGCCTGAAGGATCTTCATAACCGTTGCGGATTAAAATGTCCTGCCCCATCGCGTTAAGCCGCCGCACGGGGTCGGTCTGCCCGCTTGAGTTGGAAACATAGACAAACCCGTCGTTATCAAGAGCCAGATTGCTGTATTCTGTTGGAACAAACAGATCCATGCGCTCTTTCTGCGCCTGAGTAGACAGCATTTTCCACACATAATCAACGATATTAACAGTTACCTTGTTCGCTCCCATATAACCGGAAAATTCCCCGCGGCTGTCAAATTCCATAAGCCCCTTGTTGATGTTACGCGCCTGAACAAATATACGATTCGCAAAATCAACAACCAACTTAATAGGAAGGAATTCAAAATAATCCTCTATGCTTTCATCATCCGGTTTATAAATCGCAAAAATAAAATTCCAGTTTTTGTCAAGTTTCAGTATCCGGTTGTTTTCGGTATCGGCAATGTAGAGAAAACCTTCCCTACATTCAAAAATATCCGATGGAGAATTAAAGAACGATTCAGAGCCTTCAATCATAACAGATCTGACGGTTTTAACAAGAACATGCTCGCCCTTTTCATTCACTTCAAGCAATAGTATCCGGTCGTTGCCTGTATCGCAGATATATATGCGGTTGCCCCTGATATAGAGTCCTTGAGGGT
Organism: Treponema sp.; assembly: GCA_031273265.1. GTDB lineage: Bacteria > Spirochaetota > Spirochaetia > Treponematales > Breznakiellaceae > WQXQ01. Next base: position 15,410 of record JAISSH010000026.1, on the reverse strand, counting down.
CCCTGAAATTGCCCACGCCGATATTGGTTCCAAGTATGTACGCGCCTACGCGGTAAGCGTCAGGAGACGCGACCTGTTCTCTCCAGAAATCATAATTGTAAGTGTAGTTGGTCGGCTGTGAAAAAACAGGAGCCGCGGCGAACATACACGCCAAAATAAACAATCCAAAACAACAGTTATTTTTCATTCTTTTATCCCCGAACTTGCCATTGTTTGCAGAACGTTGCTCTGCGCGAATATGAACATCACAAGAGGAACGATCATTATAAAAAGAGTTACCGCTGCGGCGACACCTGCGCGGGCGATACCTGCCGTGGCAATCTGTGAAAGCGCGTAAGGCAATGTCTTGAGCTGTTCCGAATAAATAAACGTCTGCGCCCGCGTGTTCCAAAGATTCTGCACGGAGAAAATCATTACCGTGAGCCAAGCCGGTTTGATCATCGGCAGAATGATCCATATGAAAATACGGAACTCTTTGGCGCCGTCCACCTTTGCCGCTTCAAGAAGCGTATCCGGTATGGTGTCGATAAACTGTTTCAAGAGGAAGAAGCCCATCGGCATCGCGAAAGCCGGAACGATAACCGACATGAAAGTATCAACCCAGCCAAGCCTTGCCATGATGAGGTAGTTCGGAATTGCCGTTACATAAGCGGAGAACATAAGGGTTATAATGACGCCCTGAAAGAAAATTCTTGAGCCGGGAAAATTGTACTTTGAGACAACAAACGCGCCCATAGAAGCGAAAATAATCAAGCCTATGGTTCCGAGAGCGGTAAGGAACACAGTGTTGAAAATATAGCGGGAAAACGTAACCCACGATTTGCTCATTATTACGAACAGATCCTGAAAGTTATTCATTGTGGGGTTGCGTACAAAAACATTCGGCGGAAAGAGAAAAATTTCGTTCAGCGGCTTGAACGCGTGATTGATGTTGAAAACAAGAGGAAAGACAAAGAACAATCCAAAAACAGTAAGTATCGAGAAAATAAAAGCGTCGCCGCCGTAAGAACGATTGAGTCTTTTTCCGCCAATCAATTTTTTCTGTTTTTTCATATTTACCCCTTAAGTTCCCACGCGTTTCAGCATTTTTTGGATAACGGCGTTGCACACAATCATGATGAAAAACAGGATCGTAGCTATAGCGGAAGCATAGCCCATTTCAAAACGCAGTCCGCCGTAATCAACAAGGTGATTCAAGACGGTATGCACGGCATAATCCGTACTTGGGAAGCCGGCAAGCTGCTGCGTAACCTCCCCTACGCCGAAAGCCTGCGTAATCGCCATAACCGCGCCGAACATCAACATTCCCTTCATATTGGGAAGGGTGATATACCAAAGTTCCTGCCAGCGGTTTGTAATGCCGTCCACCAGCCCCGCTTCGTAAAGACTAACGTCGATGGTGGAAAGACCCGCGATAAACGCGAGGAAGCCCGCGCCCAAACTCATCCACAGGATAACGATAAGTATTACCGGCATCATATATTTGGGGTCGGTCAGCCAAAGAATGGGTTGATCCAGTATCCCCATGAACATCAAAGCGCCGTTTACATAGCCGTAAGCGTCGCCGGAAAAAATAAGAAGCCAAATCATAAACGCGCTGCCGGCAATCGAAGGCGCGTAAAACACCAAAGTAACAACGGCGCGGATATAGCGCGGCAGTTCATTGATGAACCACGCGAACAAAAACGCCATTACATATCCGACCGGTCCGGTAATCACCGCCATTATCATCGTATTTTTTACCGAGATTAAAAACACATCGTCAGCTAACAATAGGTTGATATAGTTTCGCAGACCGATGAATTTCGCGGGTTCAAGGACGTTGTAGTATGTAAAGCTGAAGAAGACGGATATTGCCACAGGAGCGACAAAGAAAAGGATAAAAACTATCGCATAGGGAGCAAGAAAGAGATAGCAGACTCTGTGCCTGAATATCTCCTTTAACAGCCTTAAAGTTGAGTTTTTCTTTTTTTCCGCATACCTTGCAAAGCTCATGCTATGTTCCTCCTATTCCAGCCCAAATTCCTGACGCTTTTTAATCAACTCGTCGTTGATGGTCAGAGTGTAATCCAACAAGGTTTCCCTGGTGTCCATACCCTCATTCAAAATGCGGCGCACCGCGTTTGTAATATGGCGCGTAACAAAATAGCCGCCCGGCACTTCCGGCGTACCGACCGCCCATGAACGCTGTTCGTCAAGCACCGCCATTTGTTCCGAGCCCCATGAAAGCCGCTTGAACGCCTCATAATTCGCTGTCGCGTAACGCGCCGCGGCTCCCATGATGCTTTCAAGTTCGCGCCCGAAACGGAGTTGTGTATCCGCGCTTATCCACCATTTCATAAATTCCCACGCTAAATCAGGACGTTTCGCCTTTGTAAAAATCATCGAGGCGAGCGTTCCGGTTGATACGGAACGATCTATCGTGCCGTCGCTCTTTTTCAGTCCGGGCATTATCCCAAAACCCCACAGACCGCGAAGTTCCGGCGCGAAAACTTCCAGCGTGTTGAAGTTTGTGTAGTCGGCGAAAGCAAGCGGCATTTCGCCGGTACGGAAACGGTTTACAAAGTCGAAAACCATCGGCGTTTTGTAATGTGTAAAGAATTTTGTATAGACATCAAACGCTTCTATGGCAACCGGAGTGTCCAGAAGAGTGCGCGAACCGTCCTCATTGTAGAGTCTGCCGCCTCTTTGGAACATATGAGCCAGGAAGTTAGAAAAGTCGATAGCTGTCTGCACGTTAGTCGCCACCGATGGAATGCCGACATTCATATTGTTTTTCTGAATGATGGGCAAAATATTTATAAGGTCGTCCCATGTATTCGGAATCTGCAGGTCAAGTTCCTCAAAAATATCTTTCCGGTAGAACATTACGTGAAAATACTGCGTTTCCGGCAGTCCGTATACGCCGCCGTTAAATGCGAAAGGTATAATCACATTTGGATTTAAATCGCGTATCGCCTCGTCATAGCCGGGGAATTTTGAAACATCCACAACCGCTTTTCTTATGGCGTAGTTCACAGGATCGCCCTGCGGCATGGTAAGAGCCATATCCGGTCCCGTACCGGCGACAACCGCGGGCATAACCGCGTCGGCGGCGACAAGCTTAACATTCACCCTGATTCCAGTATCGGGAGTAAAGGTGTCGTCTATCATCGCTTTCAAAATGGTGCTCTGATCGCGCCCCGCGACCATCCACACATCGACAACATCCGCGCCTTTGCGGTACACGTCGCCGAGGTTGTTGTAATCAACAAAGAACGACGCGAAGAAAGAGCGTATCTCGTGGGAAGCGGCGACAAAGAAATTCTCGTTTATCTTCGGAATCCTGTAATTCTCCGCGCTCACGACGATGAAATCAACGTCAAGCTGAGACTGCGAAAGCGCCAGCAGACTGTCACCTAACGTACTGATGTTGGCTTTGAAGTTGGCGAGCGTTCTGGGGATTTTATCAGGACGCCTGACAAAAAGTTCAAGCTGACGGGCAAGCGTTAACGTCGCGGCTGCCTGTGCACTGCGTTCGCCGGAATAGCGGGTTAAATCATCTACCAGTTTGTAGAGGATTTTGCTTTCCAGTTCCATCGCTTCTATTACTTCGGGATAAACAACATCAACGCGGTAATCGCGGTATATATCCGGTTCAGTTCCCGTCAGCACAAGAATCTTCCGGTAAATTCCGTTCAGACGGAATACGCTTTCTTCCATTACGTCCAGCATTTCACCCAGACCGCCGAGTGTCGCCTGCAATCTTATCGTATTCATGCCTTTTTTCAGCGGGAAGAAAACATCCCCCTGATGATCAGCTAACGTAACAAGGTTCCATTTATTGCTGTAGGTGAAAGGCACGGAGGAAAGTTCCTGACACAGAATATCTCCGTTTATCAGAACGGTACGGTTCGATACAAAGCCGCGGTTGTAATTCTGCCGCCCTTTGATGGTAAAGCGGTACATTCCGTCTTCCGGCAAATCGAATTCCCACTCTATCCACTGCCCGGCAACGCGCCAGTTTTGACCCCCGATCATATTCAGCCGAATTCTGGCTACGCTTGCCGGTTCGGTCGCCCCGGAAGAACGGTCGTATATCGGGTACAGCGAAGGATCGGAACGCCGCACGGCTTTTTCACCCTGAATCTTCAATGAGAAATTATTGCGGTTGCTTGAAAACTGCCTTAAATCCAAACCGGCGATATATCTGCGGTAATCTTTAACTTCGACAGGAGCGGTTATGGAAAGAGAACGCATCGCCATCGGTTCGTTGATTCCTTCCAGCCTTATTACATTCTCTCCGGCGGGAAAATAAAACGCGTAAGGTTCGGTAATGTAACCAAGCGAATCCCTAAACCACGCGATTTCCCAATGCGGCTTTTCAACCTGAGCGGGACGAATTTCGTTGCCCTGATTGTCAAAGCGGCTGTTCCCTCCGTCTCCCCAGACGCGCAGAAACGCCATCCTGTCCGCGCCGAGGAAGGGGGTTTCCCCATTGATTTTAAATGAGCGTTCTATGGCTATCCCCCGCGACGCAAGGGGAAAATATTCCAAACGAATGTTATAGAGACCTGATTTTTCTATATTGACTTTATATTCAACAAAACTGACTTCTTCCGTGCGTAAAACACGATCGGTATTTTCAAAATTTTCAAGTATGGAAACTCCGTTCGCCGCCGACCATGAAAATAAATTGACGGATATATCCTTTGTCCCCGCGGGAACGCTGATGTGGCGTTCCAAATAGCGGGAGTACGTATTTGTTCTTCCGGTGCTTGCGCCGCTTAAATCGAAACCCGCATATTTTAAGGAAAAATCCGCTTCACGCCTTCCGGCAAAGAGGAAAATGAAAGCCGCAACAACAATGATTACGACAATCCACACAATTTTATTTTTTAGAAAATTTTCCATATTCTTTCCTGACTGCGCCTCTGTTATAAATTTATTTTTACCGCGTTTATCATTTGACTGATAAGAGCTTCGCTGTCCGGCGAATTCGGCTTGCCGGTTTTACGATCAAAAAGCCCGAATTTTTCACCATTGCCTGTTGTTGCGCCGTTGTCCCAATAAACAGGAACCAGCCCGTATTTTTTCGCGGTGCTAAATACATGCGAAACATAATCAAAACGGCTTTGACGCGCCTGCGTTTCTCTTGATTTATCATTCGGATACAACTGAAGCACCGCGCCGCACTCCCCTATAATTACCGGAATGTTTTTATTGATGAAACGTTCCTTAAAAGGAGCGAAGTCGCTGTCTACCCGTTGCTTTTCGGAATCCGTTCCCCACGAGGAGCGGCTTCCGTTTATTGTCATTTCGTAAGGAGCATAGTAATGAAAACTGAGAATCAATCTGCCCTCGGCGGAATCCGTTGGAATGGTAAAACCGCTCGCAAGCGCCTGACGGTTGTCGGCGCAATAAGCGTTCACCATAAGATAACGGCTTTCATTGTTGCCGCCCGAAGAGCGCACCGTATCCACAAAAAGTTGATTCCAAGTGTTCAACACGGTTAATTGAAAAAAATCATTGCAGGTTTGCCAGTTGCCGTCATGAAGCTCGTTAAAACCTTCAAAAATCAGCCATTCGCCATGATTGCGGAAATATAGAGCTATCTGCTGCCATAAACGCGCAAATTGAGTTGTAATCAACTCATTCGCACTTTTATTTCTGCCTGCCCTGCCGATTGAAAGCCAGCCTAAATCCGCGCGTCCGTTATTCGCTCCGTCATGGTGCAGATTGATAATCGCCTTCAACCCCGCGTTATTCGCCATTTCAGCGACTTCCGCAACGCGTTTTAGGCGAGCCGACGCTACGCGATAATCCGGCGCGATGTCTATGCTTCCCATCCATGTTACCGGAATGCGGACAATATCGAAACCGGCGGCTTTTACCCCGTTCATCAACTCCTGATTAACTTGCGGATTGCCCCATGATGTCTCTCCCCCAAAACCGCCGCTGTGGGAATCAAGCGTGTTTCCCAAATTCCAACCGGCAAAGATTTTTTCATCTTTGAAATAATCGGACACCGCCTTGCCGCTGACCAGCTCCTGTTGGTGTTCGCTTTCCGCATACGGTTTTACTGGAACATAATCAAGATATGAGACGGGAACGGACGCGGGCGTTTTGCCCGCGCACGCGGTCAGCAGTAAAGTGAAAGTAAAAAAAATTACAAACCGGAATTTTTTAATCATAATTTGTTACGCCAACCGCGCCGTTCGTTTTTACAGATGCACTCTGACATCCCAAATTGTTATCTCAAAAGTTCCGGGTCTCCAGCTTTCATGGGTCTGCCATGATATATCTTCAACATTTGCTTTATTCATTCTTACGGGAATTCCCCAGCTTGGCTGCTGGAAGAATCTAACGGGTACTTCGACTCTCTCTTCCACGCCCGCGTCTCCGAAGAAATGATATTCAAAATGCGCATAATCCTTGACGTTGCTGATGCGGTACTTAACCGTCTGGCGTTTGCCGTCTCCAACGAATTTAAAGGAAATAGCTCTTGCATTCTTGAGATTTTCCAATGTCTCGGCGTCCGGAGTTATCATCCATCCGACAAATCCATAAATAAATTTCGTGGTAACATTTCCGGTAATACGATAGGCAGGCATACCATCCTTTTCGGTTACATCCATCTTTATGGTAGAGTTCCCGTTATCATTCTCATCGGTGAATACTACCCATTCACCAACATAAGGGATTCCTTCCCCAAACCCCGCGTCACCTGACGCCGCCGCCCCGCCGCTGGAAGCGCATGAAAGAACTACGATGCAAAAAACAGCGCATAAAACTGACAATACCGCTTTTCTCATAGAGACCCTCCTAAATTAAAAGACTTTTGACCGGTATAAGACACGGAAATAGAAATTCCGCGCTGCCCAATCAAAGTAATGATACCCTGTTAATCCGCCGCCGTCAACCGGAATTTTAGCCAATTTGCTCCGCGCCGAGCAATTCCAGAAAACCGGGGTACGTTACGGCGGCGCTTTCGGCGGTTGTTATCTCAATGGGGACAGAACTGCCAAGCGCGGCGGCGGCAAAAGCCATTACCACCCGGTGATCGCCGTGACCGTCAATTATAGGGCATTTTTCAGGCGGGGACAGAGCTCCTTTTCCGTGAATAACAATGCCGTCCGGTAATTCAGTACAGGAAACGCCAAGCTTTGCCAGTTCTTTGCCCATTACCGCAATTCGGTCGGTTTCTTTGATACGGGCATGGGCGACATTGACAAGGGCGGTGTCGCCTTCCGCGTACGCCGCAACTGCCGCCGCCGCGGGAAGCAGGTCGGGCGTCGCGTTAAGGTCGAAGGTTCCGCCGCGAAGAGCGCCTTTGCGGGACACGGTGAGGGCGCGTTCATCCCCGCTACCGCTCCAACCGACATGGTACGGCGGTTCGTGTTTGCCAGTGAAGAGGGCGTGTTCATCCCCACTGCCGCTCCAACTGACATCACAGCCCATAGATTTAAGCATTTCAAGGAAAAATTTGTCCCCCTGCGTATCCTCAGGCTCAAGACCGGCGATTGTTACAGAACTGCCGCATATCGCGGCGGCGGCTGCCGGAAAAGCCGCCGAAGAAAAGTCGCCGGGAACGGAGCGGGAAAACGCCTTCCATGATGAGCCGCCCGGAATCACAAAGTGAGAAAAGTCTGCGGATTTATCGAAGGGGATACCGTGCGCTCTTAAATAGGAAAGAGTCATCTCTATATACGGTTTTTCGTTAAGAAGCGGGACTTCGATTTCGGTGATCGTACCGGCGGGGGCAAGCGGAGACGCGATAAGAAGCGCCGAAAGGTACTGGCTGGTCGGACAGGAGATACTCACCTTTCCGCCCTTCCACGGACCTTTTATCGTTATCGGGGCACAGCCGCCGGAACTTTCGCATTGGACGCCAAGACCGGACAACGCGTCCAAAAGCGGGGCGGCGCTGCGTTTTTTAATCTGCTCGTCGCCTGTGAATTCAACAGACCCCGATTGAAGTCCGGCAATGGCAAGCGCCAGATAAAGAGTCGTCCCCGAATTGCCCACGTCAATTTGGAAGTGGGAAGCGGGGAGTGAAGAAAAATTGTTGTTGCCCTTAACTTTCCAGCCGGCGAGTTTTTCGCCTTTTTCGTCCGCGGGATTGGGGTTTGCCGGATCGACAGAGCGGTATTCGGTAATTTCCGCGCCAAAAGCCCTGCAAGCTGAAACACAGGAACGGGCGTCAAGCGAATCAAGCGGGTGGCGAATTTCCGAAACTCCGTCCGCAAGAGAAGCGATCAGCAACTGTCTGATCGTATGTGATTTGGAAGCCGGAATTTTTACTGTGCCGGAAAACCGGCGCGGACGAATACGGACACGCATGATTACTCCTCAAGCCACCGTTGCTGAATGGCGACTGCGGTCTGCTCCGCCGTGCGTCCGCTTTCAAAAAAAATTCGCATCTCTTCCAGAACGGCGCGTTCAAATTTTTGCGCTCCCGCTTTTCCGTAAAACCCGCTGACAATCTGGGAAGACTCAAAAATTTCCCGCGCCTTGGAATAGTACGGATCGTCTCTCATATACTCGCCCGGAATTAACTGCGCGGCGTCGCCGGGAACAGCTTTCAGTTCGGCGCACAACAGCGGTCTGTGTTCGGCGAGGAACAAAAGAAATTCCCGCGCCCTGTCGTGATATTTGCACGTAACGCTGATACCGGCATAGAATCCGGTAAGACCCGCGCCGTATTTTCCAGCCGAACCGGAGCCGGGAATGTTCGTTACGCCAAACGCGCCGTCTCCCATTTTTTCCCTGAGAGCCGGAATTGAACGGGTGGACGCCGTCATCATCGCGATTTTTCCCCGCGCGAATTCCTCAAGCCGCTTTTCTCCGGTCGTTTCAAAAATGTCAGGAGCAAGCGCTCCTTCGCGGTAAAGGCTTCCCAAAAATGAAATGTCCCTGACCATCGACCTGTTGTTGATAATGGGGTTTTCTCCCTCCTGCCAGAAATCGCCGCCGGCTGCCCATATCCACGAAAAAATATCCCTGGACAGAGCCTGCGCGTCATCGGGACTAAGGCTGATCGCCGCGCCCGCCGCATTTGCCAGAATCCCGCTATTGCCGCCTGATACTGTTTTTGCATAGGCGAGGAATTCTTCCCTTGTTTTTGGCGGGCGGTCAAAGCCGGCGGCTTTAAGGAGTTCAATGTTGTAAAAAAGCAAATCCATGAATGAGACGAGCGGAATCGCCAACTGCCCTTCGCCTTTTTCGGAATCGGACTCAAAAGGCTTCAACATTTCTCCGTCTACAAGAGAGCTGAAAGCGCCTTCGTCAAAAATGATAATATCGGGAACGGAAATTTTGTCTTGAGCGGACTTTTGATTCTGCGCCCCGGCGGATGACGGCGAAGGGTTTATCAGCCTGACGCGTAAATCGGGGTTTTGTTCCATAAAATCCAGCGTCAGTTTTTCTGTTATTTCTTTGCCGAAAAATTCTTCAAAGCGCGCCGAAAGGTATATATCTTTCACTTTAATCGCGGAATCCAGCCTTAAAACAAAGTTAATAACAACGGGGCTTATTAGCAAAACCAGTATGGCAAGAAGGAGGAATATGTCCATTCTTTCAAGAAAATGTATCGACTTTTTAGTCTTTTTATTGTACATCTTTAGTATGGCATCTTTCATGCGAAGGCTCATTTACGGTTTCTCCAACAAAGTCCACCGGGAAGGTCGTAAAAACTTTCCACAAGAAAAATTAACGGCGGATTTTTCAAAATCAAATAAATCACTCTTTAACATTAAATCAGAATCTTCGTACAATGCCTATCTGTCAAACGGCTGTCTGACGCTGGGGTTAAAAAAGCCCAACTGCATCGCGTGGGTCGAAATCCCGGAGCGCGAATATCAAGATCATGTAATTGAAGCTAAAATTCGGCTTGACAGTCTTGGCGGCTACGCTTCCGCCGGTTTTTTATTCCGCATGATGGATACAGACTCTTATTACATGGCGCTCGTTTCAAGCAAGGGATATTTTCGCCTTGATGTCGTAAAAGAAAACGCCCCAAAAGCTATTATCGCATGGTCGGAAATTTATGAACATAAACCGGGAACTCCGGCTTCCAGACGATCAGGCGAAAAGCCCCCTCCCGTCTTTGACGAAAAAAATATCAGCTTAAAAATAATCGCCTACGATTCTTGCATGATTTTTATCGTCAACGGCAAATGGATTGGCGAGATAAACGATGATTCCATAAACAGCGGCGCGGCGGCTTTTGTCCTTGCGTCTTACGAAACTTCAGACGCGAAGGATACCGAGGACGAATATTTTTGCAAGGCTCATTTGGAGAATTTTTCAGTTGATTCCCGCGTATCGGTCATAGAGGAAAATTATAAAAAGTGGAGCGATGACGCTAATATCAACGCCGAAAGACGCCTGCGGCTGGCGGAAACTTTTGCGGTCATGGGAGAAGCGTCAAAGGCTTTGGATCAGATCAACAGGGCGTGGAAGCGCAGGGACGACGCTATCCGAAAACTCGCTCCGGTTTACACGGAAGTCAGAACAAGAAAGGAACTCCTTCTTGCGGCGCGAATGTCATTACTGCTTGGACAGTACAGCGACGCGGAAGATTTTGTAAACGGAATTTTGGATCAGCTGGAAAATGATCCGCCAAAAGTGTCGGCTTCGGCGGACGGAAGGGAAGCGTTGAAAGAAAAATTGAAGATACTCAATGAACTGGGTAAATTCGCCGAGTTAAAACAAAATATATTAAAATATAAAAAAATTTTAACTAAGGATATTGATTATTATACCAAGCTCGCGCTCTGCCACTGGGAACTGAAAGAATACGAAAAATCCGCCGATGCGTGGGACAGGGCTTTTAAATTGTGCAAAGATAACGGCGCGGGCGTTTACGCGGCTAATGCAGCTAACGCGTTTGAACTTGCCGGCAGAAGAGACGATGCGCTGGCGCGTTTTCTGGAAGCGGGAAAAATTTTCCTTAGTCAGGACAATTTGCCTGAACTTGCGGTGTTGATTCCAAAGCTGTCCGCTCTTGGAGAAAACAACTGGGAAGCGAGGGCGCTTGCCGGAAAATGGGCGTTCAGTATCGAAGACTACGACCGCTGTATAGCCGATTTTACCGCTTCCAATAAACTCAGATGCGCCGTAAAACCGCGCCCGAAAGCTGACCCTGCGTTGTACTATCTGTGGGGTCTTGCGCTGAGTCTCAAGGGGCGAAACAGCGACGCTCTGCGCCTTCTTGAAAAAGCGGTCAAACTTGCCCCGGACTACGGTCTTTTCCGTTTAAAACTGGCGGAGATCAAACTTGAGTGCGGCAAATATGAGCCGGACAACGCGAACGCTCAGCTTGCCGAAGAACTGAAACTCGCCCTTAAAAACATTGACGATCCTGATGGGCAGATGGCGCATCACGCAGGGGAACTGATGAAAAAAGCCGGAGATTCCAAAGGCGCGAAATATTTCTTTGACAAGGCGAAGAAAAAATAGGAACATAGTTTATGCTGGTGATTGAATGGGTGCGGTTTCTGGAAAGCGGTCTGCCGTTAGGCGAAAATTTATCTTCCATGACGGTCGGCGTTTTTGACGGATTGCACCGGGGACATCAAGCGCTGATAGAGCGCGTTGTTTCGCATAACCCGCCCGCCCATGCGCCTGTTGTTATCACCTTCAGGCAAAATCACAAGACGGAAGAAACGGAAAGCCTTCAAACTTTTGATCAAAAAATCGAAATGTTGGAGAAGCTTGGCGTAAAAATAACACTGGCTGTTGATTTTACCGAATCATTCAGGCGCATGGGCGGAATTGAGTTTCTGGAAATTTTATTGAAGCGAGGTAAAATCGGCTTTTTCGCGGTCGGGAGCGATTTCCGCTGCGGTTACCGGCTGGATACGGACGCGGCGGCGATTCAAAAATTTTTCACCGGAAAAAACATCGCCGCGGAAATTGTCCCCGAAGTTATGGAAGGCGGACTTCCTATCAGCTCCAGCCGCATCCGCGCAGCGATTGCCTCAGGCGATCTTTCGCTGGCGGAAAAAATGCTCGGTCGCCCCCTTTCAACTTAATTTCACCCGCAGATATATAGTAATTTTCGCGCTGTTTCTGTATGCTAAACACACATCACTTAAGGAGAAAAAATATGTCGGCTATCACAGAAAACAAACAGGGTTTGAAAGTCCTCATCACGGGGAGTATTTTACAGTTGTTTTTGGGAATCATCTATGTATGGAGCGTTTTTAAAAATCCCGTCAGCGCGTACTACGGCTGGGAAGCGTCCGCCGTGGGGCTTACCGCTTCGTTCATGCTCTGCTTTTTCGTAATCGGCATATTGGCGGGCGGAAAGGCGCAGGTAAAAATCGGCGTAAAGTTTACCGTTTTGATCGGCGGGCTTATGGTTGCGCTGGGAATGTTGGCGACGGCGTTTATTCCGGCGGCGGGCAAGGCTCCCGTTTTTCTGATTCACTTTTTTTACGGAATCATCGGCGGCTTCGGCGTAGGCGCGGCGTATAACACGATAATTTCTACCGCGCAAAAGTGGTTTCCGAAAAATCGCGGGTTCGCCACCGGTATCAGCGTCTGCGCGTTCGGACTCTCGACAGTTATTTTCGCGCCGCTTGTTACAACGCTGATCGGCGCTCTTGAGGTAAAATATACATTTTTACTTTTAGCCGGAGTTTTTGCGGCGGCAGTTCTTCTGCTGTTCAGTTTTATCAAAACGCCCGAACAAGTTGCGAACGCAGCCGCGCCTGTTTTGAAAGGCAAACAGTACACGACGCTGGAAATGATCAAGACTCCGCGCTTTTATTTAATCGCGCTGTCGCTGATGTTCGGTACATCGGTATTTTTCATCATCAACCCCGACATAAAAGATTTGGCGGTAAACAGGGGACTGTCTTCTTTCGCGACTTATCTGGTAATGTTCGTAGGCATCGCCAACGCGCTCGGCAGGCTTGGCGCGCCGCTTATGTCTGACAAAATCGGACGCGAATTAGCGGACGTGATCATTCTCGCGGTAACCGCGCTCGGCGCGTTCGGGCTTTGTTTCGCAGAGGGCGGACTATTAATCGTGATTATCGCGTTTGTCGCGTTCTGCTACGGCGGCTATTCGGGACTGTATCCGGTTCTGACATCGGAAAATTTCGGCATTAAAAACATCGGTTCCAATTACGGCGCGGTCATGTGCGGCTTTATGCTTTCCGCACTTTTGTTTCCCATCATTATCAACAAAGTTGACAGCCAGCAGTTGAAATTTATCATACTAGGCGTGATAGCGGCAGTCGGCGCGGTGTTAGTCGTCATTTTGAAATTGATAAACGCAAAGCGGGTAAAGGAAAATCTATGATAACTCTAAGCGATTTCAGCGTCCGCACAGGCGGACAGACCGACTGGATCAACATCACGGGCGAAGTGCAGAAAGCCGTCTCCGCTTCCGGTGTGCGCGAAGGAATCTGCGTGGTTTTTGTACCGCATACGACGGCGGCGGTAACAATAAACGAAAACGCCGACCCCGACGTTCCCCACGATGTAAACTTGGCGCTAAACGCTATTTCCCCAGACCGCCGTGAATTTCACCACAGCGAAGGAAATTCCGCGGCGCATACAAAAAGCAGCCTTGTAGGACCGTCGCTTACGCTCATTGTTTCCGGCGGCAGACTGCTGTTGGGAACATGGCAGGGGATTTGGTTCAATGAATACGACGGACCCCGGTCGCGCAAGGTTCATGTGCGCGTAATGGGGGAGTGAGCAGTTTTTTTGCCTGTCGCCTTAGCATGAACTATTGTGTTAGGTGAAAGTCTTCGGGTTGGTGTAACCTGGTCTGACAAGTACGTTGTCTTTATCCTTGACATATTCGTTGTATACGCCTTCCCATTCGGCAAGGGAATATTCTTCTACGGATACGGAGATGTACTTTTCCGGTTTTCCCGTTGTTTTGTTTACTATTTTGCTGATTTGTTCGGCGGCTTCCTGCAGCTGTTGTTTGGAAGGTCCGCTGATTGTTTTGATAACGATGTGCGGCATAATCAAATTACCCTGTACGCAAGCGTCACCGTCGCAACAAAGCGATGACCGATATTGTCTACCATTACGCTAAAACCCTAAAGCGTCCGTACGCCTAAAAAAGACATATCGCCTTCTTCGGCGAATACAATCTCGTCATTCGTGGCGTAGCCTTCAGCTTTCAGTATTGCGTAGCCAAAGTCGCGTTCGACCAGTTGTTTGGTGGCGGTTTCGAACCGTTTTTTCCCACGTGGAACTATTCCGGCATCCAGCAGCAACTGCTTCGGCAGCCATGACAATTCCGCGCCGGTATCGACCATCACCTCCACCAGCGGCGTACAACGATGTTCTTCCTTTGGGTTGACGGCTGTCATGTTTACCATGAATTTACTCATGTTTTTATTTTACCGTGACAACCGTCTTTTTTCAACCATTTATTGCTTTTCCGGCAGTTTAAAATGGTTTTAGAAAGCGGTAACACGCACGCATTGCGCGCTACAAATTAAAAAGTTCTTCCCGTGATGCGGTGTTCGTTTTGGCGTAAATATGTGTAAGATGATTCTCCACGGTTCGCAGGCTAATCTTGAGGCGTTTGGCAATTTCCTTCGCGCTGAGGGATTGTTTTATCAGAGACACGATTTCATTTTCACGGTGGGTCAGAGCCTGATAATGTTGTTTCTGTAGTTTGTATTTGGGATTTACATATGTGTCTCCGGCAAGGAGCGCGTCAATGGCGGTAAGGAGCTCGCCTGACTCTGCGGACTTGGGAACAAAAGCGCGCGCTCCCATGTTCATTGCGCGCTGTATCAGGAAGGAGTCTTCGTACATTGAGCAGACCAGTATTCCGGGAAGGACGGCTTTTCTTTTCGCGCAGAGTTGTTTAAGCGCCGGAATAAATTCAAGGCCGTCTTCCGCTTCAAGCGAAATATCAAGAATGACGACGGCAGGCGGCGGATCGAGCTTCTTCATCAATGCGGCCGCCTGCGCAAGCGTTCCGGCAGTGCCGGCAATCTCGAATCTGCCCGTACCTTTCAGCCACGCGCATATTCCGTTAATCGCCAGCGGATGATCGTCAATGAGCGCTATCCTGATCATTGTTTGCTCCGGCACATTCGCATTGTACAAAGAATACGCTGTTATGTAAACCGGCGGCATTTTCCCATAAACCGTGCGTACAACGCACAAGTTTCACCTAATTTTACAAAACCGTGCGTAAATTACTCACGACAAGTTTTTCCGCAAATATTAAAATTATCAATAAGAAAGGAAAAAAACATGAAAACAAAACAGACAATTCTTTGCGGCATATTAGCCGCAGCGTTAATGCTGGCGTTTACCACCTGCGATACGGGCGGCAGTTCGCGCGATCACGAGTACAGCGACGCATGGTTTTTTAACGCGACACAGCATTGGCACGAGTGTACCGACGACAATGACAACGCGAGAAGCGATGAAGCCAA
>JAISSH010000131.1 GCA_031273265.1 Treponema sp. | reverse complement strand
CAAACGCCACGATAAATTTGCATCAAGCAACAGCTTCATGCACGACCACCTTTGTCATTGCATCTCGTTCAGCAGCAAAGGCAAGCGCCGCTCTAATGTGGGTTGTCTGTAATTCGGGATAGTCTGCAATAATCTCCTGTTCAGTCATTCCTCCCGAAAGCCATTGCAGAATGTCTCCAACGGTTATTCGAGTCCCCTTAATACAGGGTTTTCCGAAGCGTATTTCTGGATCAACAACAATATGCTCCCGCAGTTCGTTCATGTTTGTACGATACTATGAAAATCCGGTTTTGTCAACTTGGCGCATTGTTTTTGCGTTTTCGGGCGTCCGGTATGGTATAATTTCGAATGTTTTTAAGGGATATTAAGGTGATTCTTTGCCGGGCGTCGGAGAGCGGAAATGTGGGGGCGGTATGCAGGGCGATGAAAAACATGGGGCTTTCGGAACTTAGGCTGGCTGCTCCAAAACCGCTGGACACTGAAAAAATTCTTGCCAGAGCGGTTCATGCCGAAGATGTTTGGGAAAACGCCCGTTCCTTTGACAGTTTAGCCGAAGCAATCGCCGACTGCACTATTGTGGTTGGCGCTACCCGCCGCCGGGGACACCACCGAAAAAGCGTCTCCATGACCCCGCGCGCATTGGCGGAATGGCTTGCCGGTCATAATGGTACGGCGGCAATCGTCTTTGGAAATGAACGCACCGGTCTTGAGGATTCGGAACTGGAACTGTGCAATGCCGCCACTCATATTCCCGTTTCTGAAATTCAACCTTCCCTGAACCTTTCCCACGCCGTGCAAATTTACGCCTACGAACTGTTTCTTGCCCTTGAACCGCAGAACCCCGTTAAGGGGGAGTGGTCGCCCATGAATCAGGCGGAAATTTCCGCGCTTTCAGGCTCAATTACGGATACTCTGGAAAGTTACGGTTTTTACAGGCACCCTGTAAAAGAAGAGCAGGCTCGCTTTTTGCGCGACATCATTTCCCGCGCCGGTTTAACGGATCGCGAGGGCGGCTATTTTAAGGATATTATCGCAAAATCGGCAAGGCTGGGGGGACAAGTCTAATAGGCTGGAAAAGTTTGCTATAGCTACACTTGCACCCTTTCACAGTGCCCCTTTGAGCCATTGATTTATTAAGAAGCGCGACAGGGAACCATTTCCCGGCAGTTCCGGCAGATTGTCCCTGCTGAACCAGCCCGCATCGTCTATTTCATCGCCGTCGGGACGGAGCGTCTCCGATGAATAACGCGCTTTGAAACCAACCATCAGCGAACAGGGAAATGGCCACGGCTGCGATTTAACGTACTCAATGTCCGTTACTTCAACATTCACCTCTTCGCGAATTTCCCGCGCGACTGTCGCTTCCAGTGTTTCTCCCGCTTCGTTAAATCCTGAAATGTGGCTGTAAACTCTGTTTTTGAAACGTTTGTTATGTGCAAGAAGAATTCTGTCTTCGTTATCTGTAATGATGATAATAACCGCCGGGCAAATTCTTGGAAACTCGCTTCGTCCGCATCTGGGGCAAAGTCTCTGCGCCTGTCCCTGAACATCGTTGTTTTGAGCGCCGCACGATCCGCAAAAGCGGGAATCCTGCCGCCACTGGGCGATGTGGCAGGCGCGAAGAATTCTGCCGGGATTGCCGTCCGGGGCTTCCGCGCTGAACATGGCGAGTATCTGCCGCACCGGAATGACCCGCCAGTTTTCCGGCAGTGCGGCTTCCGGCAAAATTGACACGGCGCGTATTACGGAAGATGGCGAAGAAGACGCCGCAACGGAAGCTGGAATTTCATCTATCGCCGGTATTTCAAAAAAATCGGGATTTTCAAAATATTTCGCAAATTCTTCGGGAAGCCCTTCGTTAATCTGAGAATCGGGAAAATCCGCCGGTAAGAGCAGTTTATCACCCTGAAAGAAAAAAGATCTTTTTTCCAAAGTATACTCCAAGTGAAACCGTGAAATAATTTGTTGTAATTCTACAGTAAATTAAGTATATTATATACTATGAACAAATTAAACTATCTTGAAATGCTGCCGTTGAGCGGCATTACCAAATACGCGAAGGGGCATCCCAATGACGGTATCCCCTTCGCCGGTTATCCAAGAGCGCATCCTTCTGAAAAAAACAAGCTCATTCTGGTAAACGATCCGCTTGGATCGGAACCTGTAGTTTTGGAATTTAAACTTGAAGACGTTCTTTTTGTTGAGGAAATTCCTTCCGCTGTTACCGAAGCCGGAGAGGGTATACCGATGATAAAACTCTGGATTCGCCGAGGCGCGATAGGAATGATTCTTGAACCTTTCGAGGTGAATGAAACGGCGCAGTTCGCAGGTAAGATTCAGGCAATTAAAGAGCGTCTTTTTCAAAACCGTCCGCAGGATAAAACTTATTCCGGGCGAAGCGAAACAGTCAATTGATAGACATTTCGAACTTTTCCCAATTCTCGCGCTTTCCGCTTTTTTTTGCCGAAACGGAACAAAAAAACAAAGACGAAAATCTGCGCTGCAATCTTTGCCCTAATTACTGCAATATTGAAAGCGGACGCTTCGGCTCATGCGGCGTTAGGGGCAACAAGGGCGGAAAGGGAATGATTCCCTTTTACGGATTTATCACCGCGTTAGCTGTCGATCCGGTTGAAAAAAAGCCACTCTATCATTTCAAACCCGGTTCTCAGATACTTTCTCTCGGTTTTGCCGGTTGCAACCTTCGCTGTCCTTTTTGCCAAAATTGGCACATTTCGCAGAACACGGACATTCCCGGCAGGTGGATGAAACCCGGCGATATTATTTCCGCGGCGCTGGGGCAGGACAGTCCGTCCATTGCCTACACATACTCCGAACCGCTCGTTCACGCGGAGTATCTTCTCGACTGCATGACGCTTGCCCGCAGGCACGGCATAGCAAACGTGCTGGTAACCAACGGCTGTGTCAACTCAAAACCCGCCGCCGAAATTTTAAAACTTACGGACGCCGCGAACATCGACCTGAAATCTTTCTCTGCGGAAACTTACAAAAAAACGCTGGGCGGCGATTTGCAGACCGTTCTTGATTTTATCAAACTTGCCGTCGAAATGGGCGTCCATGTTGAAATTACCACGCTGGTTGTGCCCGACCTGAACG
Source organism: Treponema sp. (assembly GCA_031273265.1). Lineage (GTDB taxonomy): Bacteria > Spirochaetota > Spirochaetia > Treponematales > Breznakiellaceae > WQXQ01. The sequence goes on along the minus strand of JAISSH010000131.1, from coordinate 4,582 downwards.
ATTCCGATGATGAGCTTGCCCAAGCCGCGGATTTTATCGCGTCTGTCGGCGCGCAAATACCATGGCATCTGTCAGCCTATCATCCCGATTACCGCTGGAACGCGCCGCCCACAGACGCGGACTTTTTACAGCGCACCGCAAAACAAGCGCGAAAAAAACTGAAGTTTGTTTACACCGGCAATATCGCCGGAGAAAATGACACACACTGTTCCTGCGGCGCGGTCCTTGTAAAACGGCGCGGCTACAAAGTGGATATTTCCGGTCTTGCCGCAGGAGAGGGAACGTACAAGTGCGCGAAGTGCGGCGAACCAGCGGGAATTATTTGTTAGGTGCAAACTATAAAAAATGACGGAGAATCGAAAAGGCGTTTGAAATGAGGTTTTAGAAAATGACAATGAATGAACAACCGCAAATAAAAAACGATAAACTTCAAATAATAGTTAAGGGCGAGGACAAGACAGACAGTGTACGCGCATGGAGCGAAAACGACGGTAGAATTGATATTACTTATTCGAGCGGTAAAATATATTCGTATAACACAAATAACGTACAGTTTAAGCGTTCTGTGTTATCCTATGATACGCCATCGAAATGCTTTGAATATCTCAAACGTATAGCGCAGACTGTCGGACTGCAAGACCCTCGCACAGGTAATATTTTAGCAAACCGTTACGATAAAATCGGTTTTTTAGACGAAGAATGTATGCTTTCCTCATTTTTAACAGGTAAGTTGAACAAGGTGAAGAAGCCAAGCCCGATTGCAACTATTTATCCGTTCGGTTTTAACATGAGTCAAAAAGCGGCGGTTGATAACGCGCTGGAAAGTCCGCTTACAATTGTCGAAGGACCGCCGGGAACAGGCAAAACCCAAACGATTTTGAATATAATCGCAAATGCGGTTATGCGCGGTGAGAGCGTTGCTGTTGTATCAAGCAACAACTCGGCGACGGCAAATGTTCAGGATAAGTTAAAGAAATATCAAGTTGATTTTATTGCGGCGTATCTTGGAAACTCAGATAATAAAGCGAAATTTATAGAATCTCAAAAACCTTTGCCTAATATGAATACATGGAAACTGTCAGCGGAAATCAGAAAATCAATATTTAATTCAATTAAAAACCTTTATTCCGAGCTTAACGTTATGCTTACGAAGAAGAACGAGTTGTCAATTCTTCGGCATAAGTTTGACGAATTGGAACTGGAATACAAACACTTTTGCGAATATTGCGCTATCAATGATGATCTTCTTTTGCGATATTTGAAGCCTGCCGCCGATTCTTCCTCCGCGCTTGAATTGTGGCTTTTCTGCGAAAAGTACATTAAGCGCAATAGAATGCCTTATTTCATTGGACGGCTTATCAATCGTTTTGTTCATGGAATTAAGAACAAAGCGTTTTATTCCATTGACGCGGATATAATGATTGCGATTTGCCAAAAACGTTATTATAATGCGTTAATCTGTGAATTGACCGCAAATATTTCACTCCTCAAATCAGAGCTTGACAGTTTTAATTTCGATAAAAAAATGGCGGAATATTCCGAGTTATCGGTGCAGTTGTTTTGCGATCAACTTGCAAAAAAGTATAGAAACGGTGAACGCCGACAATTTGAACTTAACGATCTGTGGAAAAACTCTAAGGAGTTTATCGAAGAATATCCTGTAATTTTAAGCACCACTTATTCTCTTCGCAGTAGTCTTTCAAATAAAGTTATGTACGATTATGTTATAATCGACGAATCGTCACAAGTTGACATTGCAACAGGAGCGCTTGCTCTGTCATGCGCGAAAAAAGCGGTTATTGTCGGTGATTTGAAGCAGCTTCCAAATGTAGTTGATTCTGAAACGGCGCGGAAAACAGATGCTGTCTTCGCGGAGTTTAACCTGTCGGAGGTCTACCGGTACAAAAATCACAGTCTTCTGCTCACGATTGCAGAATTGTTCCCAGATGCGCCGAAGACATTGTTACGTGAACAATATCGTTGTCATCCGAAGATAATTGAGTTCTGTAATAAAAAATTCTACAATAATCAACTTATTGTTCTGACAGAACCAAAGTCTGACCGCAAGCCTCTCATCGTATACAAGACCGTGCCGGGAAACCATGCTCGTGGACGAGTTAACCAACGGCAAATTGATGTGATAAAAAACGAGATTATTCCGGGACAAAATTTTACTGACGGCACTGTTTCCATAGGTATTGTAACTCCATATCGTGATCAGACTAATGAGCTTCAAAGGGCATTCAGTGGAACAGGCATACAGGCAGATACAGTCGATAAATTTCAGGGTCGTGAAAACGATGTAATAATTCTTTCAACAGTAGACAACGAAATTTCCGATTTTACTGATAATGCGAATCGACTGAATGTCGCGGTTTCACGCGCGATTGAACAGCTTATCGTAGTAGTAAACAGCGGCGATGATATGCGCGATAAAAATATTGGAGACCTTGTACGTTATATTGAATATAATAATTTAGAAATTGTCCAAAGTAAAATTTATTCGGTTTTTGATTATCTATATAAGGGTTACCGCGAAAGAAGGAAAGAACTTTTAAGCAAGCAGAGAAAAATATCGGAATACGACAGCGAAAATCTGATGTACGGCCTTATTAGCAAGGTACTTGGCGAAGAACGGTTTATGAGATTCGATGTTGCGGTGCACATTCCGCTCAGAATGATTCTTCGGGATATGAACGATCTTACGGCAGATGAAAAACAGTACGCTCAGAACATACTTACCCATGTTGATTTTCTTATCTTTGACAAAATTGGAAGAGTTCCACGACTCGTTATAGAAGTTGACGGAATGAAGTATCACTCTAAGGGAACGCGGCAGGCGGAACGCGATATAATTAAGAACGGAATTTTAGAAAAATATGGATTGCCGTATGTGCGTTTCAAAACAAATGAAAGCAGAGAATATGAGCGGCTAGTTGATGTTCTGGATAGCGTTATGGGAGTTACTTAGCGATATTACTCCGCTCATTCAACAAGCTCCGAAAATATGATATACTACCACTATAACGGAGCAAAAATGGCGAAGGTAAAGACAAAGAAGGATAACCGCATGGCTGTAAAGAAGAAACCGCAATCAAAAACAGTCATTCTGTCAAAAAATACCAAACAAACACTTCCCGAAGAAACCCTGTTTAGAGAACTGTCTTTACTCATTGAGAAAAGTAAACAAAAAGTTGTCTCTCAGGTAAAAAGCACCGTTAATTTGTTGTTTTGGCAAATAGGCAAAAGAATAAATGAGGAAATATTACACAGTAGACGCGCTGAATACGGCGCACAGATAGTATCAAATCTGGCGGAGAAACTTTCCGCTCAATTTGGACGGAGTTTTGAAGTAAAAAACCTTCGCCGGATGATGCAGTTTGCAGAGCAATTTCCAAACCGGAAGATTGTCGTGACACTGTCACGACAATTGAGCTGGTCTCAATTTATAACTATTATTCCATTGAAAACTTCGGATGAAAGGTTGTTTTATGCTAATTTGATTATACAAGATTTTCTTAGTGTTAGGGAGTTACGTCATCAAATTGAAAAAAAAACATTTGAACGAACCAAAATCGCAAACACTCAGATTTCGAAAAAATCAAAAATTCCTCCAAGTACATTCAAAGACCCTTATATGTTTGATTTTCTTGATCTTAAAAGCGCTTATCTTGAAAAAGATGTTGAAACAGCCATATTACGCGATCTTGAAAATTTTATTTTGGAATTGGGAAAGGGGTTTGCCTTTGTTGAACGGCAAAAACGCATGATAATAGACGGTGAGGACTTTTATCTTGATCTTCTTTTTTACCATCGTAAATCAAAAAGACTTGTCGCAATTGAGCTTAAACTCGGAAAGTTCACGGCTAAATATCAAGGTCAAATGAAACTGTATCTTAAATGGTTAAACAGGTATGAACGTCAAGCTGATGAAAATGAACCCATTGGGCTTATTCTGTGCGCGGGAGACAGCCGCGAACAGATTGAATTACTGGAAATGGATAAGGACGGAATTATGGTTGCTGAATACTGGACAGAGTTACCGCCTAAAAAAAAGTTGCAGGAAAAAATCAGAAAGATGCTTTTGGAAGCCCGCGAAAGGCTGGAATCCCGAAGGCTTTTGGAGCAGAAATGAAATTTGATGTCATGGAGATTATATGTTTTCTTTACTGCTGTTAATTATAATTTATCTTTCCTTTATCAGTCTGGGACTGCCGGATTCGGTGTTTGGTTCGGCGTGGCCGTCCATGTACAATTTGTTAAATGTTCCACTGCATTATGCGGGATATGTTTTCATGATTGCCGCGGGCGGGACGGTAATTTCAAGCGTATTCAGCGCGAAAATTATCAGGCGTTTTGGCACAGGCATTGTTACGGCGGTGAGCGTTTTAATGACCGCCGCCGCTCTTATCGGGTTTTCATTTTCCAATTCGTTTTATTTACTGTGTCTTTACGCAATTCCATTGGGACTGGGAGCCGGTTCTGTTGACGCCGCGCTGAATAATTATGTGGCGCTTCATTACAAGGCGAGGCACATGAGCTGGCTTCACTGTTTCTGGGGCATTGGCGCGTCTGTCGGTCC